>NZ_JBFBJI010000009.1:20142-272957 GCF_040702065.1 Streptomyces sp. NPDC086777
TGGCTCGGCGGGGCGGGCGGTCGTCCAACCCATCGCGCGGCCCGCCCGCCCCGCTCGGCATTTCCGTCCGCGCGTCCGGAGAATCCGGAACGTGCCCGAACTGACGCGTACGCGCTGCATATCCGCTGTTTGCCAGCGGTAGTAGACACCTTGGTGGCAGTCTGCTCAACAGCAGATACGCAAAGTGGTAGTTACAGGCAGGCAGCCGGAGGTGCACGTCCCGTGGCGTCCAATGTCAATCCCACCGTCAGGCGACGCCGGCTGGGCCAGGAGCTGCGCAGGCTCCGCGAGCTCAAGGGCATGACGGCGGAGGAGGTTGCGGAGCGGTTGCTCGTTTCGCAGTCGAAGATCAGCCGGCTGGAGAACGGGCGCCGCAGCATCAGCCAGCGCGACGTCCGCGACCTGTGCGGGGTGTACGAGGTCGAGGACCAGCGGGTCGTCGAGTCCCTGATGGAGATGGCCAGGGATTCGCGGCAGCAAGGCTGGTGGCACGCGTTCGGGGACATCCCGTACAGCGTCTACATCGGTCTGGAGACCGACGCCGAGTCGCTGCGCGTGTACGAACCCCAGCTGGTCACCGGGCTGTTGCAGACCCGGGCGTACGCCGAGGCCCTGGTGCAGGGCGCGTTGCCGGAGACCTCCGCCGCCGACATCGAGAAGCGGGTCCAGGTCCGGATGCGGCGACAGGAACGTATCACCGCCGAGCACAACCCCCTGCGCCTGTGGGTGGTGCTCGACGAGGCCGCGCTGCGCCGGCTCGTCGGCAGCAGGCTGGTGATGCGCGAGCAGCTGGAGTACCTGATCGAGATGTCCCAGCAGCCGCACATCACCGTCCAGGTGCTGCCCTTCGAGTGCGGCGCCCATCCCGGTCTCAACGGCCAGTACGCGATCCTGGAGTTCGCCGACGCGGCCGACTCCAGCGTCGTCTACCTGGAGGGCGTGACCAGCGACCTCTACCTGGAGAAGGCCCACGACGTGCAGAAGTACGCCGTGATGTACGAGCACCTGCGTGCCCAGTCGCTGAACGTCGAGCAGTCCCGGCAGTTCATCGCCGACGCGGCCAAGGAGTACGCCCGCTGAGGAAGTCGCGGACTGTACACCGGAGCCACGGTCCAGCGGAAGTCTCCAACGGAATATGCCACCCGGTCGAGTGAACGGGTACTCCAGGCGGGGAAGTTGGCTAGTAGCGTCGATCACGCCAACCAGTCGGAAAGGTTGGCGTGAATCGCACTACAGCAAGCACCACAGCAACTCGCAACAGGAGTGGACATGGCACTGCTTCAGGGCGCCACGGAGACGTGGACGAAGTCCTCCTATTCCGCAGGGAACGGGGCGTGCGTCGAGGTCAAGTCGCCGACGACCGCGGGACTCGCCGTACGCGACTCCAAGGTCGAGGAGGGCCCGGTCCTCGCATTCCCGGCCGGCGCGTGGAACGCCTTCGTGACCTCGGTCAAGGCGTAGGGGGCATTCCCTGACCCACCGCTTCACGCTCCCGACAAACACAACTGCACGGCCACAACTGCACAAGCGTCACCCGGAGCCCTCTCGACCAGCCCGCCGTCCTTGCCGAGGGGGCTCGGCTTGTGCCCGCCCCCACCGGCCGGCTCTCACCGCACGGGGAACGCGACGTCGCACACCGGATCCTGCGGTCCGGCCGCGTCCCAGTCCGCGAAGTAGACCTCCCGGCACGGGCCGTCGTATGTCAGGTCCTCCCGCCCGGCGATCCACCGCTCCACCGCCTCGAAGGCCGCCAGGATCTGCGGATGCGCCACCTGCGCCTTGCTGATCCGCGTGTACGCCAGCGTGCGCGCCGGCTCGACCCGTACCGCCGTCTCCCAGGCCCGCCCGTGCCGCTCGGCCCAGGCCCGGGCCGCCGCCTCGTCCGCCACCGGGACACAGGCCTCGGCGGGCCCGTCGCTCTCCATGGACACCTCGGCGTGGTACACGACGAACGGCGCCCCGGTCACACCCCCGCACTCCCGGGCCGCCGCCTCCAGCCGGCCCAGCGAGGCGCCGATCCAGGCCGGCAGCTCGTCCGCCAGCGTGTGCCGCGTCTCGGTGATCACCACCTGGGCCGGCACCTCGACCGTCTGCACCGTGAACGTCCCGTACATCTCCGTACTCCCTCCGGACAGCCGTCCACGGAGGTATGCGGCGAGCGTCCGCTGCCCGGCGACCCGCGCCTCGACGTCCGCCCAGTAGCCGGTCAGCAGCCCGGCGGCGGTGTCACCGTCCGCCGCCTGCGCCGCCTCGACCACCTCGGCGATCCGGGCCAGCGGCATGTCCAGCTGGCGCAGCAGCGCCACCAGCCGGGCGCGCTCCACCTGGCCGGCGCGGTAGTACCGGTAGCCGGTCACCTCGTCGACGTGCGCCGGGGCCAGCAGCCCGAGCCGGTCGTAACGGCGCAGGGCCTTCGCCGAGAGCCGGGAGCGCGCGGCGAACGCGCCGATCGTCAGCAGCTCCTCGTCCACGACGTCCACCATGTCCTCCACGGCCGCATCCTCCGTCACCGGGCGGATCCGTTCCGCCCGGTGACCAGGACGCTCGTCCCTGCCCCAGGGGCAAGGTCAAGCCGCGACCGGACCCGCGGTCAGGCGAGGGCGGCCTCCACCGCCGCCACGACCTCCGCGGACTCCGGCTCGGTCTGCGGCGCGAACCGGGCGACGACCTGGCCGTCCCGGCCGACCAGGAACTTCTCGAAGTTCCACCGGATGTCCCCGGTGTGCCCCTCGCCGTCGGCGAACCCGACCAGACGCTCGTAGAGCGGGTGCCGGTCCGCGCCGTTCACCTCGACCTTCTCGGTCATCGGGAAGGTCACGCCGTAGGTCGCCGAGCAGAACTCGGCGATCTCCTCGGCGCTGCCGGGCTCCTGGCCCATGAACTGGTTGCAGGGCACGCCGAGCACGGTGAAGCCCTGCGCCGCGTACCGCTCCTGGAGCTTCTCCAGGCCGTTGTACTGCGGGGTCAGGCCGCACTTGGAGGCCACGTTGACAATGAGCACGGCCTTGCCGCCGTAGCCCGGCAGACCGGCCGAGCCGCCCTGCAGCGCACCGATCTCCACGTCGAGCACGGACCCGCTGTTCTCAGAAGTCGTCATACGCGGATGCTAACTCCGCCGGGTGACCGTCCGGGTTCCGGCCTCGACCAGCGCGTCCCCGGCCGCCGTCCGCCCCCGCCGCACCGACCGCCCGGCCCGCCGCCGGTCCACCAGCCCCGCGTCGAGCTGCACCCGCGGATGCCGCCCGGCGGAACGGGGGCCCCGACCGGTCACCGCCGTCAGCCGGGTGGTGCTCGGCGGGGCATCCGGCAACACCGGCACCTCGGCCACCGGCACCACGCCGGACGCGGCCGGCACCCCGCTGACGCCAGGCGTGGGCGCCGCGCCGACGGGCTCGGTGGTCCAACCCACCTCGCCCGCCGACGCGACGACACTCGCCGCGGCAGCGTCCCTCGCGGTGCCGCCGGCGCTCGCTACGGCCGCTCGACGGGAGCGGACGGCTCCGCTGCCGGCACCTCCGGCGCCGTGAGCTCCCCGGCCGGCCCGAACTTGTCGGCGACGGCGGCGATCTGCTCGATCCCGGCCTTGAGCGCGGCCGACCCGTCCGGCCCGTCCAGTTCGCGCTCGTTCTTCTCGACCTCCTGGTCGAGCCGCTTGGTCGCCCGCTCGAAGTAGCGCAGCAGCTCGACCGGGAAGGGCATCACGAGCGTGGAGTTCTTCTCGGCGGCGACCTCGACGACGGTCTGCAGGAGGCGCAGCTGCATCGCCTCCGGGGTCTCCGACATGATCCGGGAGGCGTTGGCGAGCTGCTGCGCGGCCTGGAACTCGCCGTCGGCCGTGATGACCCGGGCCCGGCGCTCCCGCTCCGCCTCCGCCTGCCGGGACATGGACCGCTTCAGCGACTCCGGGAGCTGTACGTCCTTGATCTCGACGCGGTCGATGTGGATGCCCCACTCGGTGGCCGGGCTGTCGATCATCAGGGCGAGCCCCTCGTGCAGCCGCTCCCGGTCGGTCAGCAGGTCGTCGAGGTCGCTCTTGCCGATGATGGAGCGGAGCGAGGACTGGGCGACCTGGCCGACGGCGAACACGTAGTCCTGCACCTCGATGGCCGCGCGGACCGGGTCGGTGACCCGGAAGTAGACGACGGCGTCGACCTTCACCGAGACGTTGTCCTTGGTGATGCCCTCCTGCGTGGGCACCGGCATGGTGACCACCTGCACGTTCACCTTGCGCATCCGGTCGGCGAAGGGGATGAGGAAGGTGATCCCCGGCCGCCGGAAGTCCGGCAGCGCCTTGCCCCAGCGGAACACGACCCCACGTTCGACCTGGTTCACCACCCGCATCCCGCTGCGCAGCACGAGCAGGGCCGCCACGACCACCAGTACGACCCCTACGACGGCGCCGTCCATGGGCACACACTCCATTCTCGACGTGATCCGGACAAGAATCCGGACAAGGAAGAGGACACGTCCGGGCCCGGCCGGGATGCGGGTGCCGACGTCAGGAGTGCGTAAAGAAAAGAAGAAGGAAAAGAAGGGCTGACCGGGCACCCGGCGGCGCGGCCGGGGTGCCGTCCGGCGTGCGCGCACCCTCACCCGGATGGGCTATGATCAATCCAGAGCTGGTCGGCCCGGTACGGTCCGTCCGGTACTGCGTTGGTGGTCCAAGGAAAGACGCCCCGCTTCCTGCGGGGAAATGCAGGTGCAAGGCCTGCCCGGCGCTCCATCCCGAGGCCCGTCCACATCGGACGGGCCTCGTGCGTTGCCCGGGGCCGTCAGGTCTCCGGCCCCCACCACTCCGGCCCGCCGCCCCGCCAGTCGATCCATGGCGCCCGCGCCACGTCCGCCGGGTCCACCTCCAGCCCGGCCCGGCGGAGGAACTCGGCGACGTCGGTCAGGTTGTGTGCCAGCCCGAGGATCTCGCCGTCCACGCGCACGCGGCGGCCACCCGTCGGCGACGGTGGCTGCACGGTCACCCGTATCGGTCCGGACATGCCTTCAGGATCATCCGGGACATACGGTCCCGCACTCCAGCCCGCCATCATCCGAGCCCCCTCAGCTCCCCAGGTCCCGCAACTCCCGCCACGCGGCGGGGCTCGGCCGCCGCTGCCGCCAGTAGGGATGGAAGTACACCTCCACCGACAGCCGGTACAGCCGCCGCCGCACCTCGGTACGCCCGGGCCGCACGGCGAGCTGCCGGTAGGCGGCGCTCCACTCCTGCTGCGCCCGGGCCAGGTCCACGGGAAACGATCGCATGACTGAATTCAAGCACGTGTTCGATTTTTGAGTCTATCGAGCGCCGGCCGGCTGTCGGCTGGTCGGCGGTGCTGTCGGTGATCCGTAGGCGATGTGTCGGGGGCCGCTGGAACCGTGGGGCCGAGCCGTCCTGCCGGGCGGCTGCAGTTGTCCGTGACAGCAAGGGAGCCCCGCCGCCATGTCGTCCAACCCCTCCACCCCGCCCTGGGATGTCCGACGGCTCCCGCGTGCCGACGGCAGCGTCTTCCTGGTCACCGGCGGCAACGCCGGCATCGGGTACTTCGTCGCCGAGCAGCTGTCCGCGACCGGGGCCACCGTCGTCCTGAGCAGCCGGAACCCCGCGAAGGCCGAAGCCGCCACGGCCTCGATCCGCTCGCGGGTCCCCGGCGCGCGGGTACGTACCGTACGGCTGGACCTCGCCGACCTCCCGTCGCTCGGGACGGCGGTGGAATCACTGGACCTGGAACACCTCGACGCGGTGGTCCACAACGCCGGCGTCGCGCTCGACGATCCGCCGCGCCTGGAGACCGGGGACGGTCACGAGCTCATGTTCGGCACGAACCACCTCGGGCACTTCGCGCTGACCCACTGGCTGATGCCCCTGCTGTCGGCCGCACCTGCGGCCCGGGTGGTGACCATGGGCAGCTTCGCCGCCAGGTCCGAGCGGCTCGACCTCGCCGACCTGCAGTCCCGGAGGGACTACCGGCCCAAGCGCACCTACGGACGTTCCAAGCTGGCGCAGATGTACTTCGGCCTCGAACTCGACCGGCGCCTGCGCGCGGCCGACAGCCCGGTGGCCAGCGTGGTGGTCCATCCCGGGGGCGCGCTGGACTCCCTGACCTCCTCCCGACCGCCGGTGCAGGTGCGGACCGCCGGTGCGCGTCTCCGCGGCGCACCGGCCGCCCTCCTCGTGCAGGGCAAGCACGACGGCGCCTGGCCCGCGGTCCGGGCCGTGCTCGACCCCGCCGTGCGCGGGGGACAGCTGTGGGGACCCCGTGTCTTCGGCCTGCGGGGCCGCCCGCGGAACGAACCCGTGTGGGCCCACCTCACCGACGCCTCCGTCGCAGCCCGCCTGTGGGACACCAGCCGCGACCTGACCGGCGTCGATCCCGCACCCCGCAGCGCCCCGTAAGGGGCGCGCGGGCATGCGCGAACAGCGACGAAAGGCGCCGCGGCCGACCGACGGCCTGCTGCGGCGCCGCCGCGAAACGCTCGGTGCTCAGTCGACGTCCACCGGACCGTCGTCCGACTTCCGCCCCTTCCCGGTGGGCAGCTGGAGCAGGCTGCTCCCGCCGCCGTCGCCCGCGCTCTCCCCGGAGCGGTGGCCCTCGGGGCGCCGGCCGTCGGAGTCCTGGCCGCCCAGGTTCTGCCGTACCGAGTCGAGGATCGTCAGGCCCTGGGACACCAGGCCGGCCGCGAGCTCGCCGAGGCCGTCCGCGCCGTTGAGGACGTTGACGTTGGCACCGGCCAGGCCGCCCGCGGCCTCCTTGACGATCTGCGGGAGCTGGTCGATCAGCATCCGGTCCAGGGCCACCCGGTCGTACGACGCGGCCGCCTCCGCCTGGATCTTCATCCGCTCTGCCTCGGCGGCCGCCAGGATCCTGACCCGCTCGGCCTCGGCCTCGGCGGGCTTCACGACCTCGGCCACCAGCTGCTCCTGGCGCAGCTTGGCCTGGCGCAGGGCCAGCTCCGTCTGGGCGGCGAGCACCTCCTGCTGGGCGTGCGCCTGCGCCAGCGGACCGGCCTGTGCGGCCTGTGCCTGGGCGCGGTCCACCTCGGCCGAGTACTCGGCCTTGACGATGGCGGTCTGCCGGGCGTACTCGGCCTGGTTGCGGGCCGCCGCCTGCTCCGCCTCGACCGAGGCCTGGGTGGCCTGCGCCTGTGCGATCTGCGCCTGTCGCTGGATGGCGGCCTTGTGCGGTGCGGACATCGCGTCGATGTAGCCGGTGTCGCCGTCGTCGATGGACTGGATCTGCAGCGAGTCGACGATCAGGCCGATCTTCGCCATCTCCGTCTTCGAGGTGTCCAGCACCTCCGCGGCGAGCTTCTGCCGCTCGGTGACGATCTCCTCGACCGTCATCGAGCCGATGATGGCCCGCAGGTGACCGGCGAAGATCCGGCCGGTCAGCACCGACATCTGCTCCTGGTCGGAGAGGAACCGCTGGCCGGCGTTGATGATGCTCTCGTGGTCGTTGCCGACCTTGAAGGCGATGACCGCGCGGACGTGCAG
The DNA here is from genome assembly GCF_040702065.1 of Streptomyces sp. NPDC086777. Taxonomy (NCBI): domain Bacteria; kingdom Bacillati; phylum Actinomycetota; class Actinomycetes; order Kitasatosporales; family Streptomycetaceae; genus Streptomyces; species Streptomyces sp. NPDC086777. The sequence goes on from NZ_JBFBJI010000009.1 coordinate 27,626, forward strand.
CGCGATGCCCTGTCTGGTCACACAGGTCTCGGTGACCTCGGACTCGCACATGGACAGGGTGAGGAAGCGGACCTTCCGTACGACCGGCAGCACGAACTTGCCGTGCCCCGTCACCACTCGGAACGGCGCGCCCCCCAGTCCCCGCCTGCCCCCCGAGATCAGCATCGCCTCGTCGGGAGCGGGTACGCGGTATCCGAACATTCCTGTCTCTTCTCAGCCGGCCTCGGCGGTGTCGCCGAGCGCGTCCAATGGATCCACCCACTCGATGACGCCGACCTCGCGGCATCCCCGTGATTCGATCACGAGCACCGTCGCACCGGCCGGCAAGGGCTCCTCGGACCAGGCGAGGAAGGTCTCCGAACCGCCCCTGACCCGCACCAGGACCTCACCGGGACCGGTGGACCCGCGGGTGCCGATGAGCACCTTCCCCGTGCAGCCGATCACGGCCTCGTCCTGCGGCATCACCGGCCGTCCTCCTCGTCCTGGCCCCATGATTCCGACGATAGACCCGATCCGTGCGGGACCCAACGGTCGGGGAGGACCGTCCTGCCCGGAACCGGATCGGAAGCGGTTGGAGGGTGCCGGCGGAAGCGGCCGGGGTGGTGTCGTGGACGGCGGTGAGGCCGGGCGCACCGGTGCGGGGCGCGGACGGCGGACGATGCCGCGAAGGGGGACGGACAGATGCGGAGCAGCCCGCCGGCCCGGGGGACACGTCCGGGCCGGCGCCCGGTCTCACCTTCGGCGTCAGTCGGCCGCGCGCAGGCCGAGCATCAGGTCCTCGAAGCGCCGCTCCACCGGGGCCAGATCGGTCCGGGCCAGTTCCTGGGGCAGGATGACGACGCGGAGTTCGGGGGTGAGGGCCGGGTGGCGGCGGCAGGCCTCGATGAACGAGTCCACGATCAGGGCGGCCAGCTGGCCCCGGTCCAGGTCGGTGACCCGGGCCAGGCCGGAGCCGATCAGCGGGACGGCGACCGGCTTGAACAGGCCGTTGACCGCGACCGAGGCCCACAGGTTCTCCAGGCTCAGCCGCAGGTCGGCGTGGTTGGACCTGGCCACCAGGTCGTTGCCGAGCCGCGAGTAGGCCGTGGCGAACACCCGGCGGCCCTCGACCGGCACCACCACGGTCGTGCCCACCGGGTAACGGACCCGGCGGCCCAGCGGCTTGGTCCGTACGGTCTCGGTGCCCACCGACCTCACCGCCCGCAGCCCCGTCCGCAGCCGGTCGTCCAGCAGGCGGCGCTTCCCGGCGAACAGCCGGTCGACGAGCTGGCTCTGCAGGCTCTCGCGGCTGATCACGAGGTCCTCGGCGGTCTCCGTGTCGAAGGTGTCGGAGAACCCGATCACCAGATTGCAGTCCGTCTGGTCGAACAGGTCGCCGCGCACCAGCACCACGTCGGCACGCTGACCCTCCAACGGCACCCGGTGCCGCAGCAGTTCGGCCCCGTGCCGGGCGCGCAGCTCCGCGCGCAGGGCGTCCAGGGTCCGCGCGGCCTCGACGTCGTCGGGATGCTCGTGGGTGATCAGCTCGGCCACCGGCAGGGCGAGTTCGGGCCGCCCCAGGTCGGTCTGGACGCGGACCAGTTCCCGGCGGGCCGCGTCCTGGAGGGCGGTCAGGCGGCGGACGAAGGGCACCGCGAAGCCCTCGCCGTTCACCTCGGCCAGTGGTCGGCCGCGGACCAGGGACAGCGCCTCGGAGAGCCGGTGCGCGGCGGTGGCCGGGGGTGCGAGCAGGGCGGCGTTCACGATCGCGGTGAACCGCGCGCTGTCCAGTTCCTCGGGCCGCAGCACCAGGCGGTAGGCGGTCTCCGGGCCCTGCACGGTGACCTGCTGCTCGGTGCGCAGGACCGCGGTGCCCGCGCTGTCCTGGCCCAGGGCGCCGGGGGCCAGTGCCCGCCGCAGCTCCAGGACCCGTTTCTGCACCTCGTTGCGGTTGCGCTGGTCCAGGTGGCGCGGCTCGTCCGCGAGTCCCCACACGTCGCGCCGGAGCTGCCGTACCGGCACCGCTTCGCCGCCGGCCGCCACCAGGCGGACCAGCAGCCGTACGGTCAGCGGCGTCAGCCGGACCGGAACCCCGTCGACCTCGAGCTGGACCGGGCCCAGTACCTTCACCCGGATACGTGCTCGCGCACCGGCCATCCGCGTCGCCCCCCGGCGGTTCAGCGTCACTCTGCGTCAGCCATAGTGACTGAAAGATTATCATGATGTCTTGGGGATTCCATGAGTTCGGGTGATTCCGCCGGACTGGCCCCGATGGACCCGATACGGCCCCGGAACCCCTTCCGGCGTGGTACAAGGCGCGCCCGGCAGGTCTTCCTGCGCGACACGATGGTGGCGTTCGGGGGGCTGTCCGCCGTGTCCCAGATCGTGGGCCCGTTCGTGCCGTACAGCGCGTCCGGCCCGGTCGTCGGGCTGTCGGTGGGCGCCTGCCTGGGCTGGGGCCTGCTGCGCTCCCGACCGGCGGTCCGGGTTCAGCAGGTGTTCCGGCGGCCCGACATGACGGTGGCCGTCGAGGCGGGCGACCTGTTCGACCAGCAGGCCCACCTGGTCGTCGGCTTCTGCGACACCTTCGACACGCTGTCGGCCGGCGGCCGGGTCATCAACGGCGACAGCGTGCAGGCCCAGCTGCTCGACCGCCGGTACGGCGGCGACGTGGACCGCCTGGACGCGGAGCTGGCCGCGGCGCTCGCCGCGGCCGAACCGGTCGCGCGGGAGGAGCGGGCGGACAAGCCGCTCGGCAAGCTCGACCGCTACCCGGTCGGCACGGTGGCGGTGCTGGGCACCCGGCCGCGGCTGGTGTTCGGCGTGGCCTACAGCCGGATCGGCAACGACTACGTGGCCGCCTCCGGCGTGGAGGACCTGTGGCGCGGCCTGGCCGGGCTGTGGGACGCGCTGCGCGCGCACGCCCAACTGGAGCGGGTGGTCATGCCGTTGACGGGGTCGGGGCTGGCCCGCCTCGGCCATCTCGACCGGGACAGCCTGCTCCGGCTGGTCCTGATGTCCTTCGTGGCCCGCTCCCGGGAGGCCCCGATCTGCCGTGAACTGCGCGTCGTCGTACGGCCCGAGGAGCTGGAGGGCATCGACATGCGGGAGCTGGCCGCGTTCCTGGCCGCCCTGGCGTCCGGCCCGGAGCGGTAGCGCGCGGAGGGGGGCGAGGGCCACCGGCCCTCGCCCCCCTCCCGTACGGCCGGTCAGGCCAGCCGGCGATAGGCCGCCAGGTTCTCGAAGTACGAGGTGTCACGCCAGTCCGGCCGGGTGTCGTCCAGGTCGCACTCGGCGCCCTTGAGCCGTTCGACGATCTTCGACACGGCGGTCTCGGAGCCGTCGAAGCGGATCACGTTGCGGCCCCCGAGATCCGCGGCGGGCCGCACCTGGCCGACCTCCACGATGATCGTCCGCTCCGGGTAGGCCATCAGCGCCATGCCGAGCTCGATCAGCACGTTCTGGCGGGGCTGACCGGTCAACCGGGTCTCGTGGGGCGGCTCGTGGTCGCCCAGCAGGTGCGGGTGGAGCTTGGCGACGTCGTCCGGGGTGAGCAGCACCAGCGCCGCCTGCGCCTGGGACAGCGCCTTCTCGATGACCTCGCCGAGGAACGGCGCGGTCCCCCCGGTGCTCCGCACCAGCCGCTCCCACTCCAACGGGCGCAGGTCGAGCCGGCGCAGCAGCCCGAACATGGCCGTGCGCACCTCCTCGTCGCGGCCGTGCACGACGAAGACGCTGCGGCTGCGGCCGTAGTCCGCGCGGGCCTGGGCCGCGCGCGCCGCCTCCTGCTCGGCGGACGGCCCGTCCTCCTGCGGGGTGTTGTACACGTTGTACCCGAATCCGCTCTGCCGGCCGCCGAAGAAGTTCTGGCTCTTCTCGCCGCCGGTGTTCTCCCCGCTCATGGTCACGCCCCCGCTTTTCCTGACGAACCGCCGCTCGACGGCTGGTAGTTGTACCCGAAGTTGCTCTGCCGGCCGCCGAAGAAGTTCTGGCTGTTGTCGCCCAGCAGGATGTTGGTCTGCGCCCGGTCGTGCTCGGCGAGGTCCACGTCGTGCTCGTCGAGGAAGGCGCGGATGTTCTCCAGCAGCCGGCGCTCGACGACCTGCATGTACTTCACCGCGTCGGACTGCTGGAAGAAGTGGTGGTAGGTGTCGCTGGTGGCCAGCTCCCGGACGCTCGCCAGCGCGCCGCAGTTGAGCCAGCGGTTGACGTACCGGCCCAGCCGGAACTCGCTGCTGTCCTCCACCCGGTCCGACAGCAGCAGCGCGGCCGTGGCCCGCCTGGCCCTCCTGATCCGCCAGGGCCGGCTCCACCGGGCCAGCCACGCCGGCAGGAACCGCTCGGGGACCAGCAGCAGCGGCCACATCCACAGCGTCACCCACCAGCGCACCAGGGCCGTGAACATGTCCCACGCCACCCGTACCGCCAGCCGTCCGTCGACGGCCGCGGGCAGCTGGTCCACCAGGTGGAAGTCCTCCACGAGCGGACCGAGGACGTAGGTGTAGAACTCGGTGTGCAGCGTGTTGCCCTTGAGGTCGAACCCGACGAAGACCGAGGTCACCAGCTCCTCGTTCCACGACCCGACGCGCACGCACAGGTACTCGCGGGCCGCGTCGTAGTCCTCCCGCCAGTGGATGCCGGGCAGGTCGTCCACGCTGGGCAGCCGGGACCAGCCGGCGCCCTGGGTACGGTCGTTGGTGCGGATCGCGGTGGTGTAGCGGCGCTGCTCGACGGTGAGCCCGTCGATCCGCTCGTCGGGGTGGGCCTCGTCGCGCAGGTCGGCGGCGAGCCGGGCGGCGACCTGGCTGGTGATCTCGTGCACGGTGAACGGCACGACCTGCCTGCGCTCGACCGTGTCGAGGTCGGGCGGGGTGCCGTCCGCGCTCTTGCGCGCCATGATCCGGGTCTTCGGGGCGCCGAGCAGCAACTGCGCGTTGGACCAGTCGCGCAGCGGCAGGCCCGCGCCGACGAAGGGCCGGTAGCCGCCGTAGAAGACCAGTCCGCTGCGGCCGGCCTGCTCGTGGTCGATCTTGCGGGCGAGGGCGTCGGTCAGCTTGGCGTGCGACGGGCAGGCGCCGTCGAAGCCGCCGTCCGGGCCGTTCTCCCGCACCCGTGTCATCAGGACGTGCAGGGTGACGATCCGGCGCAGGTAGGCCGCCGCCCAGGGCACCCAGCACAGCAGGACCACACCGAGGAACGGGTTGAGCACCCCGTTGCTGAGCAGCAGCAGGACCGCGAGGTCCACGCCGCCCGCGACCCCCCACTGGATGCGGCGCAACCGGCGCGCGGCGAGGGCGTGGGCGAGGACGGAGACGGCGTCGTAGCCGTAGGAGGGGGCGACGACCCGCCACCGCCTGTGGAGCAGTTCCCGGATGACGGCACGACGGTAACCGGGGTCGAGGTAGGTGCCCGCGGACAGCAGCCGGGTGGCTCTGGTCCGCGCGTACGCGCGCTGCACCGGCGGTTCCTGCGGCGCCGGTCCCGGCGGACGTGGGTCGATTGTCTGTGTGGCCATGATGGTTCAGCGCTCCGCTCGTGCGGGCGCGCCCCCGCGGGCACGCCCCGGTGGGTGTCAGCCGGTCTGGGTGGCCGTGCCGCTGGTGATCACGCCGTCCTGGACGGTGTAGGTGGCGTCGTACGACTTCGTCGTGCCGTCCGTCTGCAGCGCCTCGATGGTCACCTGCGCCTGGTCGCCCGTCACGGACTCGACGGTGACGGTGTCCTGCTCGGTGGTGGCGTAGCCCGAGACGAAGCTGTCGTAGTCGGAGTCGAGGTTCTTGCCGCCGAGGTCCCAGGCGGTCCGGTAGTCGTGGGAGCTGATCGCGGCGAAGTAGGCCGTGACGACGTCGCCGGGTCCGGTCGGAGTCGAGCTCGGGGTGGCGGTGGCGGTGGCGGTGTCCGCCGGGTCGCCGTAGGAGCCGTCGGTCGCGCTCGCCCCCGGGGTGTCGGTGTCGCCGTACGGCCAGGCGGAGGCCGTCGTCGGGTCGGCGTAGGCCGGCTGGTCGTCCGTACCGGCGGTGCCGCCGCCCGATCCGGAGGTGCCCGATCCTGAGGTGCCCGAGCCGAAGAGCCCGGAGTCGTACCCGGTGCCGGACGTTCCGGACGAGGAGCCGGACGACCCCCCGGACAGGCCGCCGATCAGGGCGATGAGCACGGCGAGCAGCAGGGGCGTGGCGATGACCACGAGCCCCCAGGTACGGGCGGGGCCGCCCGGCGGTATCAGCCCCGGGGCCTGGTAGGTGGGCGGCGCGCGATGGGTGGACAGCGGGTCGGGACGCCCGGCGGGCGGCGTCGGCTCTGCTTCGGTCATGGGGTTCTCCAGCGGTGACGGCAGTGCACCGCGCCGCGTCCCGGCCGCCCCCTGAACGGGCGGTGAACAGCGGGGCGCGGCAAGGCGGTTGACGCCTACGAGGTGACCAGTGCCGCCGCTTCCGTGGCCAGAACCGAGCTGCTTCCGATCCGCTTCCGGCCCCCTACCGCTCCCTTCGGACCACCACCGTCACCCCGCCGACCCCCCGTTCCCCGCCCGCCCCGCACCCGGCGCGGGATCCGGCCACCGGCTTCCTGCGGTTCCGCGCCGTGACGCGGCGGAGCCGGGCGCCGCGGGTGTCGTACCCGTGCGCCCGGCTCCGCCGGGGAGGTTGTGCCGGTGGGCGGGGGAGCCCGGCGTCAGCCCAGCGGTCCGGGCTGGGGGGTGTTCTGCTGCCCGGTCTCCTCGTGGGCGAGGTAGAGGTCGAAGCCGTCCTGGCCGGTGCCGTCCAGCCGGAGCGGGGCGGCGACCGGCGGGTAGCCGGAGGCGACCACCGTGTACTCGGTGCCGGGCAGGTCGGGGAAGGCGTACTCGCCGTCCTCGCCGGTGGTGCGGGAGGCGACCACGTTGCCGGCGGCGTCCAGCAGGGCCACCCGGGCGTCGGTCAGGGGCGAGCCGTTCCTGCCCCGGACGGTGCCGCGGACCGCGGCGGCCGGCGCGAGGAGGATGTCCTGGGCGGCCCCGGTGTCCCCGACGGTCACCGCGACGGCGGTGGGCCGGTGGCCCTCGGCGCTCACGGTCAGGACGTACTCCCCGGCGACCAGTTCACCGAGGCGGTAGCCGCCGTCGGCGCCGGTGACCGTGGAGTCCGCCACCTCGCCGAAGAGGTCGGTCGCGACCACCAGGGCGCCGGTCACCGGGAGGCCGTCGCCGGAGCGGACGCTGCCGGTCATACCGCTGGTGCCGGCCAGCACCAGGTTGTACTCGACCGGGGAGCCGCCCACCGTGAGGGTGGCCACCTGCGGCTGGCGCCCGGCGGCCGAGCCGACCAGGACGTACGAGCCGGCGCCCGGGACGGCCACCGCGTAACGGCCCGCGGGGTCGGCGACGGCGTGACCGAGCTGGCGCCCCGTCGGGTCGATCAACGTGACCACGGCGCCCGGCGCCGGCACCCCGTCGCCGGCCGCCAGGACCCTGCCGCTCACCGTCAGGCCGGCCGGATCCGGCAGCGGTGCGGTGGCCGGTGTCCGGGGCTGGACCAGGGGCACGGTCCCGGCCGTGCCGTCCTCCTCGAAGGCGGCACGGGGAGTGGTGTCCACGGCCTGTGTCTGGGCCGTCGGGCTGCCCTTGCGGTAGAGCACCGCCGCGAGGACGGCCGCCACGACGAAGAAGCCGGCCGCCCACCAGTAGGCGGTGGCGTAGCTGTGCAGCGCGGCGTCGGCCTTCACCAGCGGGGTCACCGGGTGGTGGTCCTTGACGTAGTCGGTGGCCGAGGTCGCCGCCAGGGTGGAGAACAGCGCGGTGCCGATGGAGCCGCCGACCTGCTGCATGGTGTTGGTGGTCGCCGAGGCGACGCCCTGGTCCTGCGGCGCGACGCCGAGGGTGGCCAGGCTCATCGCGGGCGGCATCACCATGCCGATACCGGCACCCATCATCAGCAGCGGTCCCAGCACGTCCGAGGTGTACGCCGAGTGCAGGTCGAGCCGGGTGAGCCAGACCATGCCGGCGGCCGCGAGCAGCGCGCCGACCGGGACGATCGGCTTGGCGCCTACCCGGGGCACCACGACGATGGTGGCCAGCTGCGCGAACACCATCAGCGCCCCGATCATCGGGAGGAAGGCCAGACCGGTCTTGACCGGTGAGTAGTGCAGCGTCTCCTGCAGGTAGTAGGTCAGGAACAGGAAGATCCCGAACATGCCCGCGCCGGTGACGAACACCGAGAGGTAGGCGGCCGCGCGGTTGCGGTCGGCCAGCACCCGCAGCGGCAGCAGCGGGTGGCTGGTCCGGGTCTCCCAGAACGTGAAGAGAGCGAGCAGTACGCCACCGGCGGCCAGGAAGGCCCAGACCATCCAGTTGCCCCACGGGTGGGTCTCGGCGTTGGCGAAGCCGTACACCACCGAGAACATGCCGCCCGCGGCGAGGACGGTACCCAGCGTGTCCAGCCGGGGACGCGCGGCCTTCACGGGCCGGCGGACGAACACCACTGTGCCGATCACCGCGACGACCGCGATCGGCAGGTTGACGTAGAGGGTGTACCGCCAGTTCAGGTGCTCGGTCAGCAGGCCGCCCAGCAGCAGGCCGATGGCACCGCCGCTGCCGGCGATCGCACCGTAGACGCCGAAGGCCTTGGCGCGTTCCTTGGCGTCGGTGAAGGTCGTGGTCAGCAGGGACAGCGCGGCGGGCGCGAGCAGCGCGCCGAACACCCCCTGGACCGCCCGGCCGACGATCAGCATCGTCAGGTTCTGCGAGGCGCCGGCCATCGCGGAGGCACCGGCGAACCCGATCAGGCCGATCAAGAGGGTGGTCTTGCGGCCGAAGAAGTCCGCGAGCCGGCCGCCGAGCAGCAGCAGGGAACCGAACGCCAGCGAGTAGGCGGTGACCACCCACTGCCGGCCGTCGTTGGAGAAGCCCAGGTCGCGCTGGGCGGACGGCAGGGCGATGTTCACGATCGTCGAGTCGAGCACCACCATCAGCTGGGCGAGGCCGATCACGGCCAGCACCATCCACCGGTGCGGTGCCTGGTGCCTGGCACCGCGGAGCGACGAGGACGAGGACGGGGCCGGTGCGACGCCGGCGTGCGCGTCGACGGAGTCGACGGAAGTGGATGACATGAGGGGGACTCTCCGGAAGCGAGTGGATCGTGTACTGGTGAGCACCGGAGGAATCACGGTGGCCAGGAAGTGCGTGAGGTGGCACCGATCAGCCGCGGTCTGCCCGGCCGCCGTCGGTGGAGCGTTGCCTTGCCGCACACCTCGTTCCTGAGCCCCGGGGCGGTGGGCCCACAAACTGATCGAAACCGTTTCGTACACTTGAGGCTAGGCATTCCGCGAGCGAAATGCAAAGCATTTGGCCGACGTCACATTCCGGTCTGATCGGCGTCGCGACGGGCCGGTCCACACCTTTGCTCTGGCTTTGCTCTCCCCTTGCCGCTCGAAGGAGAAAGGGGAGTTACGAGGAGCAAGGGGAAGGAAGGGAGGAAGAGGGGGAAAGGAGGGGGAAAGGAGCGGGAAGGGAGGGGGATCTTCGCCGGTCCCGCTCGGTGCCCGCCGGGGGCCCTCGTACGGTGGCGTCGGCGTCGCCGCCCAACTGATCCGCCAGGCAGGCGAGGCAGAGCGCGACCTGGACCCGGCGCCCCGGCACCCGCTCTGCTTCGGCGAACGCCGGGCCGTCGCCTCACCGATCGGCGCCACCACGCGCATCGGCGGCACGATGGAACTCAGCGGCGACAACAACCGCCTCGACTGGCGCCGCGTCGTCGCGGTCGCCCTCGCCAGGCGGCACTACCTGGGCCGCTGGTTCGACGACCCCGACCCCGACGACCTGGTCGGCCTGATCCGCGGTCCCTGGGTCGGCGGACGGCCCTTCCTTCCCGACGGGCTCCCCGTTATCGACCGCGTCCCGGGCCACGCCAACGCCAACGCCTACGCGGCCACCGGCCACCGGCCACGGCGTGCTCGGCGTCACGCTGGGCCCGGTCACCGGCCACGCCCTCACCCGGTACGTCCTCACCGGCCGCCGCCCCGATGCCCTGCACCCCTTCCGCTTCGACCGACCGCGCCGCTGAACTACGTGCCACGGCAGCGGACTCGGAGCCGTGCCGTTCCGTTCCGTGCCGTCAGGACGGCGGCTGGAGCACTGCGTCGATGACGTAGATCGTGGCGTTCGCGGCCTTGATGTTGCCGCAGACGATGTTCGCCTCGCCGTTGACCTTGAAGTCGGTGCCCGAGCCCGACGTGGTCAGTTTGCTGCCCTCCACCGTCTTGAAGGAGCCGTGCGACAGCTCGTCCGGGGTGATCTGCCGGTCCACGACGTGGTAGGTCAGCAGCTTCTTCAACTGCCCCTGGTCGGCGAGGAGCGAGGCGAACTGTGCCACGGTCGCCGCCTGGAAGGCCTCGTCGTCGGGGGCGAAGACGGTGATGCCGGACTTTCCGTCGAGGGTGCCGTTCAGATGCGCCCGGACCGCGGCGGAGACCAGATGACTGAGTTGCGGATACGCGGCCGCGGCCTCCACGACCTTGTCCTTGGCCGTGCCGACCTTCTGGGCGAGCGCCTCACAGCCGGAACCGAACGTGCCCGTCGGACCGGGCGACGCGTCCTGGGCGTGACCCTGCGACGCCGCGCCCACCAGCGCCAGCGGAACGGCGACCAGGGCGGCCGCCGCGGCGTTCGCGGTGCGGGTGCGCAGGTGCATGCGGGTGAACCTCATCGCGACCTTCCTCCCGTGGAGACGTGAACACTGCAGAGGTCTGGACTGCGGAACTCCCCTTCTCCGGGGGCAGGACGGGGGCGACTGCCGCGCCGTGGCCTCGGGGCGTCGTCACCCGGCGGCCACCCAGCGAGCGTATCCAGCGGCAGCCGAAGCCCGCATCTCGAACCCGTGGACGTGACCGGTGCCGCCGGGATGCCGCCGGATGCCGCCCCCGACGCGGGGCGGGTCTCGCGGCGGCTCCCCGCCGTTCCCCGCCCGGCCCGATGCGCGTAGGGTGCAGGCGGTCGGGACACTGCGCAGCCCACAGGGGGAGGACATGGCCTACCGCCGCGCGCCGTGGTGGTGGTGGCCCTGCACGGCGCTGTCGTTCCTCGTCGGGGGCTTCGTGATCGTGACTTCCCTGCTCGATCCCGGTCCCTGGTGGTCCTGGTCGCCGCACCTGCTGCTGAGCGCGATCCTGATCGCCGACGCCGGCTTCCTGTGCACGGAAGCCCGCCGCAAGCGGCAGCGCGGAGGGAAGAAACGCCCCCTTCCACCGCTGTGAGGTTCATCGTGAACATCGAGGTGCCCGGTTCCACACCACGGACGGATTCACGTCCACCGCGTACGCCCTGACCGGTCTGGCGGCCGGAACCCGGCAGGTCGGCCGCTGCGCCGCCGTGCGGGAGGCCGTCGACATCCGACTCCACAGCAGGGCGCAGACACCTCCGGGCGTCAGGGGCTCGACGGGGCCCGGAGGGCTCCGGCGGGGATGTGGAAGGATCGGGTCTGTGAGTGTGCTTCCCCCGTCCGGGACGGGTGCGGGTGCGGGTGCGGGTGCCGCAGGCGGTGGTGAACTGCGGCGGGTCCTGGAGCGCTTCGACGTCGGCGTCGTGGTGCGCCGGATGGAGGCCGGGTTCGGCCGGTTGCCGGCCTACACCGAGTTCGAGTGGCCGGTCGACCGGACGGCCGTGGTGCGCTGGAACGTCGACCTCGTACTGCGCTGGCTGATCAACGGGATCCCGCCGGACAGCTACCTCCGTTCCGAGCTGCACGAGTTCCTGCGCGTGCGCGCCGTCGCCGGCCAGCCGATCGAGGACAGCATCCTGGTCTACCGCCGTGGTGCGCGGATGCTCTGGGAGGCCCTGCTCGACCTGGCGGATGACGAGGAGCGGGCGGTGCTCGTCGCGGAGTGGGACACTGTCTGGGGCTGTCTCGAGGACTACCTCGACCTGGTCGTGGACGTGTTCGCGCGGGCCTACGCCGACCAGCAGGACGCGCCGTCCACGGCCGGGGACCGGCGCGCCCGGGCCTTGTTCGACCGGCTGTGCGCGCGGCTGCCGGTCACGATCGAGGACCGGGACCGGGCCGCCCGGCTCGGCTTCGACCTGGCGGGACCGTACCGTCCGTTCACCGCGCTGCTGGCCGGGGCCACGGTCGCCTCGCACGCCGACCTCGCGTCGCGGCTGCGTACGGCAGGGGCGCTCGCGTTCACCGAGGGAGGCCGGGTGACCGGGCTGACCCCGGCGGAGTTCGGCTGGGAGACGTTTCTCGACGACCCGCGGCTGATCCTCGCCCAGGACCCGCCATTGGCCCGCGACCGGCTCGGCGCGGCGGTCGACGGCCTGCGCGCGTTGCTCGCGATCGCGGTCCGGTCCGGACGCCGGGGCCGGGTACGCGCCGACGACTACCTGCCCGAGTTGCTGTTGGCCGACTCCCCGGAGGCCTCCGACCGGATCGTCCGGCGGGTCTTCGGTCCGCTGGAGCGGGCCGAAGCCGTGGACCTGGCGGACACACTGCGGTGCCTCGCCGTCCACGGCTTCGACAGCACCGCGGCGGCGGCCGCGCTGCCGGTGCACCGCAACACGCTGCTGTACCGGATGGGCCGGATCGAGAAGCTGACCGGTCTGTCGCTCAAGGACCAGCGGGACCGCACCCTCGTGCTGCTCGCCGTCACCTGGGAGACCGTCGCCCCGGCCGTGCAGTCGGCCTCGCGGCGGTCGGACGCCTTCGACTAGGTCCCGTCGGCCCTCCACGGGGGACGCGTCCGGCCGGGCGGCGGACCGACCCCACGGCGGCGGGGGTCAGGCCGTTCGGGCGATGACCCGGATCCGGCGTGCCAGGCCGAGCTGCATGGCGCCGAGCATGATCAGCCACAGCCCGGCCAGGAAGGACAGCGTCAGCAGCGACAGCCCCGGCCAGACCAGCAGCGTCAGGCCGGCCAGGACACCGAGCAGCCCGATGAAGACGTTCCATGCCCGGCCGGGCAGACCGGGATGGTCGACCGCCGCGAACACGGCGGTGAAACCGTCCACGACCCAGTAGACGCCGAGCAGCACCCCCAGCGCGAGCACCGTGATCAGGACGTGCCGGATCGCGTACAGCCCGAGCAGCAGGCTCACCACGCCGAGGACCGCGGTGAGGGTGCGGGCGGTACCGGTCTCCCCCAGGCTCGCCGATCCCACCAGCCGGAAGACCCCGGTGGCGATCAGCTGCGCACCGAGGACCACCGCGAGTACGACGAGCGTCGGACCCGGCCACGCCACGGATATGACGCCGGTGGCGATCGAGACCAGCCCGAAGAGCAGATGCCAGGTCCAGGAGCCGCCCAGGCGGGCGACGGGGCTTTTGTTCATGCCGCGAAGCTATCCGCGCACCCGTTGGGCGAACTCCCAAAAACCCGTCGCGCCTTCGTGCCCTCGCACAGGGCGGAAGGGCGTTCAATGAAGCGGACGGAACGCGTGTCCGGAGACGATCCCGCACCGGCGTCCGTCACGTGCCGGACACCATCCGCGGTCCCGGCGCGGCCCCTGCGGAAACGGCCGCCGGGGCAGTGCCCGAGCGTCGCGGAAGCTGTCCGAAAGACCTGCTCCAGTTGCCTACACAGTTGCCTACACGGAGAGTGCGAGGACATGTCCGGTCCCGTCGACTGGGAAAGCTTCGCCGTGATGACCGGAGGCGCCAGCGGTGCGCTCACCGGCCTGCTGTTCGTCGCGGTGTCCCTCAACGCCAACCGGATCGCCAAACATCCGGTGCTGCGCGCGATCGCGGCGCAGACCCTCGTGCTGTTCCTGGCGCCGCTGGTCATGGCGACGATTCTGCTGGTGCCCCGCCAGGCCGACTGGGCCCTCGGCGCCGAGCTCGTGACCGCCGGGCTGGCCGGAGGCGTGAGCCTGCTGGCCATCGGGCGGCGCAGGCGCGCTCCGGTCACCGCCGACAAGCGACTGACCGGCCTCTTCGACCGCCGTGACACCAGCATCGTCGTCATGCTGCTCTTCGTGGTAGGCGGAGCCGTCCTGGCGTCCGGCAACTCCGCCGGGCTCTACCTGCTGCTGCCCGCCTCGCTCGTGGCGTTCGTCAGCGGGGTGCTGAGCGCATGGAACTTCCTGCTCCCGCCGCCGGACATGCTGTAGCGGTCTCACGCCGACGACCCGTGCCGACGCGTGCCGAGGCCCCTGTGCCCGACGCGTGCCGGCGGTGCCGGGGCCGACGGTGACCACGGCGGCGGCCAGCCGAGAACCGGTCCGCACCGAGCATCTGGAAGGTAACAGCCATGTACGCCACGCCCCGGGCCGGCATCGGGCCCGCGGTGGCCGGGCGGCTGCGCGGCGTACTCCAGGACCTGGACAGCACGGCGCTGGCAAGGCAGTTGGCCCGCGATCTGAGCGACACCCCGGTCGGACGCATACCCGACCAGGGCTCTCGGGCTCCCGGCCAGGGCTCTCGGGCTCCCGGCCAGGGTTCCCGGGCGGAAGCCCTGGAACACCTCGTCCGCAGCAGCCTGGAAGTGCTCAGGAACTGGCTGCTGAGCGGAGCGGAGCCAGGCGGGGACGTGCTGTCGGACCTGTACGAGGCGGCGCGCGAGGCGGCGCGGCACGACCTCGCCGTGGCGGACGCGATCCGCGCCTGCTGCGGGGCGGCGCGGGCGGTGCGGAGCGTCGTGACGGAGGCCGGGCCGCCCGAGGGCGGAGCCTGGCCGCCGCCCCACCTGGAGGTGCCGTGGGCGTTCCTCGACGTGGCCCTGACGACCGTCACGCGGGCGTTCGCCGACCAGCGGGACCTGCCGTCCGCCGACGGCGACTCCCGGGCGGCGACGCTGTTCGCCCGGATCTGCGCCCGGTCGGCGACGACCGTCGAGGACCTCGACCGGGCCGAGCGGCTGGGCTTCGAACTCGCCGGCCCCCACTGCCCGTTCGTCGCCGTGATCGACGGCGGCTCGGCCGCCGCGCACGCCGGTCTGGCGGCGCGCCTGCGGTCCGCGGGTGCCCTCGCCTGCACACAGGGGCACCGCGTCGCCGGGCTGACCGTTCCGGGCTTCGACTGGACGGCCTTCCTCACCGACAGCGCGCTGCTCCTCGCCGCCGAGTCGGCCACCGACGCCGCCGGGCTCGCGGAGGCGGTGGGCAACCTGCACGACCTGGTCACCCTGGCGGGCCGGGCCGGACGCCGGGGGCGGGTCCGCCCCGACGACTTCCTGACGGAGCTCATGCTCACGAACTCCCCCCGGCTGGCCGAGGACATCGTGCGGCGGGTCCTCGGCCGACTGGACGCCGAGGACCCCTCCGGGACGCTGTCGCAGACGCTGCGGTGCCTGGCCGCGCACGGCTTCAACCGGACCGCGGCGGCGGCCGCGCTCCCGGCCCACCGCAACACGCTGCTCTACCGCATCAACCGGATCGAGAAGCTGACCGGCCTCGACCTCGACCGGCACGCACACCGCGAACTCGCCCGGCTGGCCGTCGTCTGGAGAGACACGACAGGCGGCGACACCCTGGCCCGGCCCGAGTGAGCGCCGGTGAAGCCCGCCGGGTGCACACGACGGTCCCGGCCGGCCTCGGAACAGGCCGCGGACGGGCGCCGGAGGGTCCGGGCCGGCCTCGACGCAGGCCGCGGGCGGGCACCCACGGGTCCCGTCCCGCCTCGGAACAGGCTGCGGCCAGGCGCCGACGGGTCCCGGCCCGGCCCCGGCACAGGCGGCGGGCGGCCAGTGCCTGACGAAGGCGCGTCGCCTGCGCCGCTCGCGGCCGTCACCCCTGCCGCTCCACCCTTGCCGCACCACCCTCTCCGCTCCACCCTCGCCCCTCGACCCCGCCCCCGACAGGGGTTGTTGCCGTGCACAACGGCCGCTCGAATCCTTGGCCCCGTGCACAGTGCGGGCGGTGCGACGCTGACGGCGGCAGGACCGAACCGGCCGGGCGTCCGCCCTGACGGCTGCCGTAGCGACGGAGGGATGCAGACATGACTTCTGCACCGAACACGATTGTCCTCATCCACGGCCTGTGGATGACACCGCTCGCCTGGGAGCGCTGGGCGGCCCGGTACGAGGAGCGGGGCTTCACCGTGCTCACGCCCGGATACCCCGGGATCGAGCCGGGGGAGGCCGGGGTGGCGGCGCTCCGCGAGGACGCCTCGGCGATCGCCGAGGTCGGGGTGCGCGAGGTGCTGGACCACATCACCGCCGTCATCGAGAAGCTCGACTCCCCGCCGATCATCATGGGGCACTCGTTCGGCGGGACGTTCGCCCAGCTCCTGGTGGGTGCCGGGCTCGGGGCGGCCGGAGTGTCGATCGACGGCGCCGGGGTCAAGGGCGTGAACGCGATGCCGTTCTCGGAGCTCCGCTCGGTCCTTCCGGTGCTGAAGAACCCCGCGAACGCACACCGGGCCGTCCCCCTGACGGCCGAGCAGTTCCACTACGCCTTCACCAACACCCTGGACGACGAGGCCTCCCAGCGGGCCTACGACCGTTACGCCGTGCCGACGCCGGCCCGCATCCTCTTCCAGGGCGGCCTCGCGGCCGTCACCCCGCACGCGACCACGACCTTCGACTTCGCCGACGGTG
This sequence comes from Streptomyces sp. NPDC086777, assembly GCF_040702065.1. Classification (NCBI taxonomy): domain Bacteria; kingdom Bacillati; phylum Actinomycetota; class Actinomycetes; order Kitasatosporales; family Streptomycetaceae; genus Streptomyces; species Streptomyces sp. NPDC086777. The sequence goes on from NZ_JBFBJI010000009.1 coordinate 44,102, forward strand.
ACCGGGCGCCGCTGCTGTTCGTCTCCGGCGGCAGCGACCACATCCTGCCCCCGGCCGTCCAGCGGCAGAACTACGAGAAGAACGCGAAGCACTCGACCGCGGTCACCGCCCACACCGTCTTCGAGGGCCGCGACCACTTCACCTGCGGCGAGCCCGGCTGGGAGGCCGTCGCCGACTTCGCCCTCGACTGGGCACTGAACCCGCGCGCCGGAGTCCTCGACGCCACGACCGGCGAAACCCACTGACCGGATAAGTCCGGCGACCAGCCAAGACCAGCCAAGACCAGCCAAGACCGGGATAGCACCGGCTGAGAACGGAGACACCCCATGTCGAAAACGGTGGCCGACGGCCTGTGGGAGATGCTGGTCAGCGCGGGCGTACGGCGCTGCTACGGCATCGTCGGCGACGCACTGAACCCGGTCGTCGACGCGATGCGCCGCAACGGCCAGGTCGACTTCGTACACGTCCGCAACGAGGAGTTCGGCGTCTTCGCCGCCGTCGCGGAGGCGAAACTGACGGGGCATCCGGTAGCCGTGTGCGGGACGGCAGGCCCGGGAGTGGCACACCTGATCAACGGCATGCTGGACGCCCTGAAGGAGAAGGTGCCCGTCATCGTCCTGGCCGGCGACACCGAAACCGGACTGATGGACAGCGAGACCGTCGAGGAGCTGAACCCGTACCGGTTCTTCGCGTCCGCGGCGGTGTACGTGGGCCGGCTGGTCAACCCCGGCCAGCTGCGCACCGTCGTGACCTCCGCGGTGACGGCCGCGGTGACCCGGGGCGGCCCCGCGGTCGTCGCGCTGCCCGGTGACGTCGCGGCGGCGCACGCGCCGAAGGACCGCTACGAGATCCGGCTGCCCCGTCCGGTCCGCGCGCCGGCCGGGGCGCAGGACCTCGCCGCCATGGCCGAGATGATCAACGAGGCCCGCACGGTGGCGGTCTTCGGCGGCCAGGGCTGCGCCGGGGCACACGCGGAGGTGACGGCGCTGGCCGGAAAGCTCGGCGCACCGGTCGGCTACTCCCTCAAGGGCAAGCAGTTCCTCGAACACGACAACGCGAACGCGGTCGGGATGACCGGTCTCCTCGGCTACGGCGGCTGCCATCACGCGCTCCAGCACGCGGACGTGCTGCTGATGCTCGGCACCGACTTCCCGTTCAGCAGTTTCCTGCCGCACGGCGGGACCAGGATCATCCAGGTGGACCACGACCCGGAACGGCTCGGCCGGCGCGTACCGGTGGACCTGGCCGTCACCGGTGACGTACGGGCCACGGTGGCCGCGCTGCTGCCACTGGTCGAGGCGAAGTCCGACGGCGGGTTCCTCGCCCGCTGTGTGGAGGAGACCGAGCGGTTCCACCGCAGGATGCGGCACTACACGGAGAAGGGGCCGCGGATCAGGCCGATCAGGCCGGAGTACCTCGCCACGGTCCTCAGCGACCTCGCCGCCGACGACGCGCTGTTCTTCGCGGACACCGGCACCCCCGTCATCTGGGCCGCCCGGCACATCAGGTACGGGCCCGAGCGGCGGCTGCTCGGATCGTTCTCGTGGGCGTCGATGGCCACCGCCTCGCCCGGTGCGTTCGGGGCACAACTGGCCTTCCCCGGACGGCAGACGATCGCCCTGTGCGGCGACGGCGGGTTCACCATGCTCGCACTCGGCGACCTCCTCACGGAGGTACAGCGCCGGCTGCCCGTCGTGCACATCGTGCTGAACAACAGCGGCCTGGACTTCGTCAAGATCGAGCAACAGGAAGCCGGCTTCGTCCCGTTCGGGACCGACTTCGCCAACCCGGACTTCGCCGCCGTCGCGGAGGCCATGGGTGCCAAGGGCATCCGCATCGAGGACCCCGATGACGTGGCGGACGGCCTCGCGGCCGCGCTGGCCCACACCGGCGGTCCGGTCGTCGTCGACGTCCTCGTCGACCCCTACGCCCTCGCCGTGCCCGCCCACGTACCCGCCGGCACCGCCGCCGGATTCACGCTCAGCGCGGCACGGCAGATCCTCGCCGGCCGCCTCGACGACGTCATCGACACCGCCACCCACAACGCTCGTATCGTCTGAACGGCCACCCGGTCGACGGAGGAAGACGCCCCATGACAGACAGCCACGACCCCCCGCCGAACGCACCGAACGCACCGAACGCACCGAACGCACCGGACGCGACGCCCGGCGGCTGGCGCGAGATCTACCACGGCGGCTCACCGGAGGCCGAGGAGGCCCACTTCCGTGACCTGGCGGACGTCGTCGTCGGCCTGCAGCGGGCGAACAAGCGGAAATCCGGCTCGCAGGTCTCCCGCCGCACGTTCCACGCCAAGATCGTCGTCGGAGTGGACAACGCCGAACTCGCCTTCCGGACCGATCTGCCCGCCGACCTGGCGGCCGGAGACTTCACCGCCGGGGCCCGGCTGCCCGCCGTCGTCCGGCTGTCCAACGCCAGCGGCACCGTCCGGCCCGACAGCAGCCCCGACCTCCGCGGCGCGGCACTGAAGCTGACCCTCCCCGGTGGCGACGAACACGACCTCCTCATGACCAGCTACCCGGTCTCCCACGCCCGCGACGCCACCCAGTTCGTGGAGATCGCGAGGATCGGCGCCGGTCCCAAGCTCCTGGTCCTGCCCCGCATGCTGGCGAGGCTCGGCCCCGCGGAGACCGCACGCGTCCTCCGTAATCTCAAGCAGGCCAACCGTCCCTCGCCCGGTCTGGCCCTGGAGTCCTACTGGAGCCGCGGGGCCGTCCTGTGGGGCGCCGCCGGACCCGTCAGGTTCCGCCTCAGCCCACTCGACGCTCCCGTCCCGGCGACCACTTCGCCGCCGGACCCGTCCGACGGCCTCCAGACCGAGTTCGCCGCCCGGCTGAGCGACGCGTCGGTCCGCTTCGCCCTGCACGTCCAGAAGTACGTCGACGAGAGGCTGACGCCGATCGAGGACGGGGCGGTCGAATGGAAGGAGAGCGACTCGCCCTGGCTCGCCGTGGCCACCCTGACGATTCCCGCCCAGAACACCCTCGACGCGAAGGGCCGGGCCACCCGCGACCACGTCGACACCCTCGCCTTCAACCCCTGGCACTCGCCGGCGGAGTTCCGCCCCCTCGGCAACCTCAACCGCGCCCGCCGCACGGTCTACACCGCCAGCGCCAGAGAGTGGAACGCCCGGTAACGGACACGCCGGGCCCCGCCCCGTCGGCGGCCCGGCCCGGACCACCCCTGGGGGCAACGGCGATTCGACCCTCGGTACGAGGAGAGGGCCGTCGATGCTGTCGTGCTGCAGACCATGCATCTTCGCGCCGGGGCCCTGACCGTGTCGTACGGGCGCACCGCGGGTACATCCGCCTTCGATGACCGTGAGTCTCCAGGAGGAGCGTATGCAGCCGCAGGGTTCCGCTGTCCCTCAGACGCCTCCTGGTCCACGTGTGCCTCAGCGCCAGATCGAACACGAGATAGCCACTCTGTTCGAGGAGTACCGGACCTTACGCGAGGAAGTCACACAACGCGTGGCATCGCGCATGCAGATGATCGGGTTCGCGGGCATCATCTCTGCCCTGCTGGCCGTGTCGAACAAGATCACCTTCGGTGCCCCGACCGTTTATATCGCCGTTCTGGTCCTGTTGCTGGCAGTGCTGTGGCTGCGCGGCTTCAACAAGGCGATCCAGCGAATCGGGCGACACCTGCGCATCCTCGAAGCACGCATCAACGCACTCGCCGTACAGGCGTGGGGAGCGCCTGACGCATTGCTCACCTGGGAGACCGGGACGCAGGACGGAAGGATGCGAGTACGCGGACTGCCCGGCCAGGTCGGCCGTCTCGGAGGCTGGTACGTGCCCTGAACCTCTGACCGGCCGGAAGCGGTGAAGGTCAGCCGGCACCCCGTGGTTCCGTCGCTGAAACACATGGCCGACCACCGCCACCTCCGGCCGGGTTCCCACCCATGGCCGATAGTGCAGGATATGACCCATGGCAACCGTTGTGGCCTTTCACGCCCACCCCGATGACGAGGTGCTGATGACGGGCGGCACTCTGGCGCGAGCCGCCGCTGAGGGACACCGGGTGGTGATCGCCGTGGCCACCGATGGCGCGACGGACGCTGTCGGACAGGACGAACCGCCTCGCATGAGGGAGCTTCGCGCCAGTGCGGCCGTGCTGGGGGCGGCTCGCGTGGTGCACCTGGGATACGCGGACAGCGGCAACGGGAAGGTGCTCAGTCCGGATCCGCCGGACCGGATGCGGTTCACGCGCGCCGACCCGGAAGAAGCCGCCGAGCGGCTTGCCGCGGTCCTCCGCGAGGAACGAGCACAGGTGCTGCTGAGCTACGACGCCAACGGGGGCTACGGTCATCGTGATCACGTCAGAGTGCACGAGGTCGGAAAGCGCGCCGCGACCCTGGCCGGCGTGGAGCAGGTGTTCGAAGCGACGATTCCGCGTGATCTGGTGGCCCGGGTTCTGAAGTTCGTGGACTGGTTGCGGCTGCCCGTCCGCCATGACGCCGTGGCTCCCGGCACCGCTTACAGTGCCCGCTCCGTCATCACGCACCGAGTGAACGTGGCGAAGTTCGCCCGGCAGAAGCAGGCGGCACTCGCCGCTCACCGGTCCCAGGTGAACGGGACCGGCCGTCTGGCTCCGGTCATGCGGGTCCTGATCCGGCTCCCGGCCCCCCTGTTCGGAGTTCTGCTCGGCCGGGAATGGTTCATCGACTCCACGAGCGCGGGCGCAGCATCGTCCGACGTGGTGGGCATCTTCCGAACGTCACGCTGAGGACTCCACTCCCTCATGGAGGGTGGGCCGGTCCGTGGCCTTGACGATCGGGACGGCGAACATGGCGCCGATGTTGTTCCACATGAACCCGTCCTGCCAGTCCGGCTTGCCGGCCGCCCAGCCGAGGAGAGCCTGACAGGCCTTCTCCTGAGAGGCCGTCAGCGTCTGGTAGTGCTCGGCGGCGACGCCGTCCCGGTACTCCAGCTGATAGGTGTTGTTGTCGCGGAACAGCACCTGGATGTACCAGTTCCCCTCAAGATTCTCGTCCTGCCGCTCGAGGATCAGATGGTCGCCCTGGCGCAGGTTCGCGAGCATCGTGCCCATCGTCGGCTTCGAGGGGCGCTTCACCACGTGCCCTCGGCTGTTCGTCGCAATCAGCATGGGCAGAGCATGACGGAAGGGTCTGACAGCGCCGGCCCGTCGAAGGCCCCCGCGGACGGTGCACCCCCGACGGCGCCATCCAGGAACCAGAGCCCGGAGCAGCCAAGATCAGGCAAAAGACGCTCGCGCGACTCAGACGGCCGCATCCGCATCGACAACGCTCAGGGAGCCGTCGACGTCATCGCCGACCTGGAGGGGCACTCCGGCTGACCGGCTCCGGTCCCGCGAGCCGGCCACCAGCACGCCAGGAGCGTTCACCTGGATTCATGGCCGATCGGCCGTCGGCGCCGGGAAGGTCGGGGGTCCTGCTCGAACGGTCGTGAACGCCGCTGAACGGGACGCGGACCGAGACCGGGCCACTGTCTCGGACGTTCTCCCCTGCCCGGGCGTCGCTCATCCACCCTGGGCGTCGTCCGCGATCGGGGTGGTGTCCTTGGCCGGCGGGGCCTTGATGGCCACGGGCCGATTGATGTCGAGGAAGGTGACGGTCAGGTCGAGCGGCCCGTCTCCGGTGCCGGCAGCCATGTCGTTGTGGTCGGCCCGCAGACGGAACTGTCTGGTGCGGCCGTCACCGTCTGTCCACAGGTCCATGGTGAGCGGGTCGGAGACTTCGAGCTGCATGAACTGATCGAGGCGCCCGCCGACGAGGCCCTTGCTGTTCACCGTCCCCCGGTAGTGCGTGGTCTTCGCTCCGTCGACCGCCTCGGTCCCGATCAGGCGCAGATCCTTGGATCCGGTCAGAAGCGTGGACTGCTCCGTCGGGCTCGCCTGCAGCTGACCGGGCAGTACGCCGTAGGACTGGTTGTCCCCTCCGCTGCGCCCCCATACGGCCGGCGCAGCGCTCAGCCAACGCTTGCCGTTCAGCTTCTCGGGACGCACCGCACTCCCGCCGACGTACATCACCTTGCCGACGAACCGGATCTCCAACTGGCCGCGCCCACCCTGGGCGGCCGCAGCGGTCATCTTCATACTCATCGCCGGCGGCTGCGTGTTCATGGAGGCCTCGGCCTCCAACCGGCCTTTCCCCGGCACGGTCCCGCTGATCCGATACCGCAGCGACGTGATGTCCTTGGCATCCTCTCCCGCCCTCGCCACGGCCGCCGCCGGAGTCACCCGGGGCTGGCCGGCAACCGCGGAATCGCTCTTGGCGCCCCCTCCGCAGGCAACCGACCCCCCTGCGAGCAGTAGGGCCACGAACGCCGCGCCCGTCACCCTGCGTGGCGCAGAAACCACAACAAGCACTCCCACAACCCCCATCGACACATGCCAGATCCATGCCAAGGCCGTGAGCCTAACTCGGGGTACGCCCCGAGCCCTGCCGGGGCCTCGCGAGGCAAACGCGACAGACGGCCGCGCGAGGCACCCCTCACGCCAAGCACGATGACACCCTCGGCACCCACAACGACGAAGCCGCCGCCCCCTACCCGCCCCCTGCACGGAGGCCTGGCATCACAGCGGTCAGGCAGGTGCGCTCATGTACCCCGCTGTCCGGTGCCGTTGATGTCAGTCATGGATGTCAGGGTCCGTCGGGGGCAAGGGGCGCGGCCGAGACCCAAGGTGGTCAAGAGCGAACAGCGGTTGAGAAGATCCTGGCATGCAGTTCGACGACCCTGCCGACTTGAGTCGCGTATGCACAGGACGGCTCGGCGAGAAGGCCGGTCGGCAGTTTGCCGCCATGGCCCGCCGCGGCTTTCAGCTGGTCCGCCCGGCAGGAAGTATCCAGGCCACTGGGCAATGCCGACTTGGTGGGCCTGCCCTCCTCGAACCGGAGACTTGCTGGCCCGAACAGAGCGGGGTTCCGTTGTCCCTGCATGCCGTGCTGGACACCGATGCTCTCGCTGCCTGGCTGGGCAACGAACTGCCCATACGGCCCGGCCTGCTCAACTTCTTCTACCTCGATCCGGACCTGCCGTACGAGGAGTACCGCCAACTGGACATGTCCGAGTCCGGGGTGTGCCACGTCATTCCTGCCGACCCGGTACGGGCAGTCGAGACGACGGCACCCGAACCAGCGAGAAGCTACCCGGCGATGCCCGTCCACGCAGCCGAGGTAACGATGCTCCCGGACTGCTGGGACGTCGAGGACGAGGACGTGGAGTTCGACAGGGATCAGCACTGGGGAGCGGCATCGCTCATTCTCGGCGAGATGGAAGATCTCGACGGGAACACCGCCGGCAGTCACTGCGCCTTCGGTTGGCCGGACACCTCGTACACGCTCAGGGTGTCGTCCCGCGACGCCGACGGCCCGGCCGTTCATCTGCTCCAGCTTGCCGAGGACACCGAACTCGGATGGGGCTGGGGGGACGCCGGAACGTTGTACTTCACGATCCCGATCAAGGCACTCGCGACCGGCGACTTCAGCCAGGCCGTGACACAGGTTCTCTGCTGCTGATCCGTACAACAGGAGATTGCTGCCGGATACCGCATGACTGTCGTGGGTCCACTCAGGAGAAGTAGATGCCAAAGGCCCCGGACCCTGATCGGTCCGGGGCCTTTTGGCTGGTGCCCCCGGCAGGATTCGAACCTGCGACACCCGTTCTAAAGGAGCGAAGTTGGGCGGTCGCGGGCCTGACCTGCGGGTTCCCTGTCTTGGGCGGAGTCCGGCGGCCGTACCTTTGCGCACCCCGACTCCCCGTGACTCCCCGCCCGTTCTGGCACGAGAGTGGCACAGGGCCGTGCACCGGTGACCCTCTCGATGCGGACTACGGGCGGGACGGTCGCTGAGGTCCGCCGGGCTGGTCGTCTGGCACCTTAAGGCTGGTCGGAGTCGGCTGCAGTTGCGGCGGTTGCTGTACTTCGCTGCCGTACAGCCGCTCCTGAGCTCGGACATGAAGACGTCGTACCCCGCCTGCAAGGTCGGGGGGGATGCGAGTGGGGTCCGAGCTGGCGAGAGCCGGCCTGTTCAGCCGTGATGGCCGATGGGTACGCTTCCCTCGCAGCCCCTGGTGATCAGTGCCGAGGCGCCAGATCGCACGGCGCGGTCTGAGACATTCAGGGGAGCCGATGGTCTACCTGGTGCTGACCGCGTTTGCGCTCGCCTCCATCGTGGCGGCGGCCTTGATCGTGCTGGTACGCCGTGACCGACGCCGGATGGTTTCGAGTCCGGATGGGCAGCAGATCGAAGCGACGGCCACGAGAGCCTTTCGTGACGCGCGTCGGCAGGCTCACGCCTATGAGCATTTCAGTGATGCCAGTGGCAGCGTCAGTGCCCTGCGGGATCGCGACTCCCGGTCGTAGGGCACCTTCAAGCTCTAAAGCTACCGGAGCATCGAGCTCGATCTCTGTGCGTAGGCAGCGCCGCCCCAGTGCAGTAGTTCGGAGTCGTCGAGCGGCTCTATTCGACTCGTCCAATTGGAAGAACGCCTGGATCGATGCGACCGACTTGGGCTATTTTATGAGTCCGGCATAGTTTCCAGAGGAGTGCGTGCTTGACATATGGTAATCGTGAAAAAGAGCCAGGTCAGTGTTCGCCGAATCGATCGAACCATCTGAACGTGCTGCTCATAGCTAATGGTGAGAAATCGGACCGGATCGCTGAAGTTCTTGCGTCCAATCCATTTGTTTCCAGGGTCGAGCGAAGTGAATCGGCGGAGTATTCATTCGGATTGATCCGCCGACTGCAGGACCGCGGCGTTCCTGTGGACGCTATTTTCATCGACCCGTTCGCCGATTCGTGCGATCCGCACCAGTCGTCCCTCTTCATTGCTTCGACTCGCGGCCAGTACCCGCGAGTTGTCTTCGTGTTGATCGCAGATCCGGTGCAGTTCGCGATCAGGTCGCACGAGTTTCTTCCGGAGTTGCGCCAGCGAGTGAAGCACTATTATCGACTCGACTGGACGGTGTCTGACAGCCGGCTGAAAGGCGAGGTGGAACGAGCGCTCCGCGGGTGTCTGGAATGGCATGGCGTACCAGCCCTGCAGCAGGATCGAAGAGGATTCGAGTTCGATGTGGCCATATCTTTTGCGGGCGAGGACAGGGGTTTCGCCCAGTCCCTTGAGAGGGAACTTGCTGCGCATGGCGTGCGCGCATTCTATGACGAGAATGAGCGGCCCCGTCTATGGGGGCGAGACCTCTACAGCGACCTGTTGGACATTTATGCGCATCGGTCTCGGTATTGCATAATGCTGGTGTCTCACGCTTACAGAGAGAAAGCCTGGACGGTGCATGAGAGAAGGGCAGCACAGTCCAGGGCGCTGGAGATGAGAGAGGAAGAGTACGTACTTCCTGTTCGCCTCGAAGACTGCGACATACCGGGACTGCCCTCGACGATCGCCTATCTGCCGGGGGAGCTAGGACCCGCAAAGGTCGCTGAGTATTTCCTCAGGAAACTCGGAAGCTCTGGCTCCGGCTGAGGTACCCGGCGGCTATCCCGCTCTCGAAGACATCCGATTTGATATGGAGACCGTGTCCTGCGCGCACAGGGCGCGGTCGCGGCCATCAGTTGCTGGGGGCGCGAAAGGTGACCTGCCGGCGCGCGGCCTCATCGATCTCGTCGAGGGTGATGAGCGGGGTGGCCCGGGTGCGGAGGGCTCCGCTGGCCTTCACGGTGAGGCTGACTGCGGCCATGGAGACCGAGTCGGGGAATTCGACGATGAGCACGATGTCATCCTCCCCGAAGGCGAAGTACATGGCCTCGACCTGCCCGCCGAGGCCGGTGACGACTTGGTCGACGGCGGCGCGGCGACCGCTTGCGCCTTCCTTGAGCAGCCCCTTGGTGCCCTCGGGCGTATAGGTGGCCTGAATGAGGAACTTCGGCACAGGCGTGCCTCCTGCCGATCGACTGTCCGGTGTGCAATGGCCTTCCCGCTGTCGCATCGGCCACTACTTGCGGACCGACGGGATTCACTCGTTGGAACCTGCGCCTCTTTCCGCTAATCACTGTCGAAGAGCTGTAGCGGCGCCGACCGGCATACGGCTGTACAAACGCGAAGACAACCGCGTGCTCTACGTCCGCCACCAGGTCCAGCGCCGCCGTGGCGTCCTGCACGACGACGACCCGAAAAGCCGCCGTCGCCGCGCCGTACCGCTGCCCGCCCTCTGTATCGCACCCCTGCGTCGGCACCGTATGCGGCAGGCAGCGGCTCGGGCCAAGGCGGGGGAGAGGTGGCAGGACTCGGACTACGTCTTCGCCACCCGCACCGGGCGCCCCGCCGAGCCGCGCAACCTCTGTCGCTCCTTCACCCGCGTTGCCGAGTGCGCAGGCCTCCGTGTCATCCGGCTGCACGACGCCCGCCACGGCACCGCCACGCTCCTCACGGCGGCCGGGGTCGCGCCCCGCGTCGTGAGGGAGATCCTCGGCCACTCCCAGATCGGCATCACCATGGACGCCCAGACATGTACGTGGTCCAGGACACTCACCGCGAGGCCGTGAGCCGCATGGACCCGCTACTGCGAAAGCGGCGCCTTGGTCGTGAGTGACCGCCCCCGCTGATGCCAAAGGCCCCGGACCATGATCGGTCCGGGGTCTTTTGGCTGGTGCCCCCGGCAGGATTCGAACCTGCGACACCCGCTCTGGGAGTTTTCCCTGGACGTAGCGCTGACCTGGGGAGATGTGGGCCATGGGATGTCTGACCAGGGGAAACAATCCTCCGTGGTTCTCACGTGTCCACGGTGCTTCCCGTTCCCGTGTGTGCTGAATACGTGCCGGTGGATCCTGTCCGACAGGGCCATGGCTCTCGGGGGTAGCCGGCGAGTGGTCGGAGCGCAGCGCGGGCGGCGTTTCGCCAGACCTTCTCGACTCGCACGGAGTGCCCCGCGAGGCGTTGACTCATGTCGTCGGTGCCGGAGGTGAAGACGGTTGCCCGAGCTCCCTGTGCGGCTTCACGTCCTGTGTCCGTCGGGAGGACGGGGGCGCCGACCGCGTCGGTTGCCGGCCTGTCTGTTCGATGCGACGTTCGGACGCGGTTCCGTCCTCGACGGGTCGACGGCTGCTTTCCGGATGCATGCTGGAGGGACCGGAGGGAGTCTTCCTCCCGAGGGGAGCCGGAGTGGACGAGGACACGGACCCTACAGAGGGCACCGGGGACGGGGCGGCGCCCCAGTTCCGGTTGGACGGGCGACTGCAGGACATGCAGGCCCAGATCACGCGAGTGCGCTCCGCCCGGGAGCGGGTGCACGGACTGCTGGAGGCGGTCCTCGCCGTCGGGACCGATCTGGACCTGGGTACGGTGCTGCGGCAGATCGTGCGGTCCGCAGTCACCCTGGTCGACGCCGAGTACGGGGCGCTGGGCGTACTGGGCGAGGAAGGCGGTCTCGAAGAGTTCGTCACGGACGGGATCGATGAGGAGACCCTCGCCGCCATCGGGCACCCCCCGGAGGGCCGGGGCATCCTCGGACTGCTGATCCGTGAACCGCGCCCGCTGCGGCTGGCCGACCTCAACGAGCACCCGGAGACCGTCGGTTTTCCGGCCGGGCATCCGCCGATGCGGACATTCCTGGGTGTTCCCCTCCGGGTGCGCGAAGCGGTGTTCGGCAACCTGTACCTGACCGAGAAACGCGGTGGGGCCGAGTTCGACGCCGATGACGAGGCGGTGCTGGTGACGCTGGCCGCAGCGGCCGGGGTGGCGATCGACAACGCCCGGCTGTACGAGACGGCGCACCGCCGTGAACGCTGGCTGGCGGCCAGCGGCGAACTGACCCGCAGCCTGCTGTCCGGCACGGCCCCGGCGGAGGTCCTGGACATCTTCACCGACACCGTCCGGGAGATGGCCGACGCTCATCTGGTCGCCCTCGCCGTGCCCGTCCCCCACACCGGCGACCTGGTCGTGGAAGCCGCCGCGGCCCCGGACGCCGACCGCGTACGCGGGCTGGTCCTGTCGGCCACCACGTTGGCCGCGAAGGTCTACACCTCCGGTGAGACGATGACGATCAGCGACTGGAATTCCGACCCTCGGACCGAACACGACACCGCCCTCATGCCGCTGGGGCCGGTCTTCCTGGTCCCGCTCGGCACCCCCGAACACGTGCGGGGCGTCCTGCAGGTCGCCGGCCTCCCCGGTCGTTCCGCCTTCGCCGACGCGACCGTCGCCATGATCGCCGGATTCGCCAACCACGCCGCACTCGCCCTGGAGGTAGCCGAGCACCGCCGCGCCGCCGAACAGCTCCTGCTCCTCGGTGACCGTGACCGCATCGCCCGCGACCTGCACGACCTGGCCATCCAGCGCCTGTTCGCCGGAGGACTGGCCCTGCAATCGGTCCTCGCACAGGTCTCCGACCGCCCGCGGGCCGCTGAGGTCGTACAAGGGGTCGTGGACGACCTCGACGACATCATCGGGATCATCCGATCGACGATCTACGCCTTGGGGCAGCGTGACCACACCGGGCACACCCCCCTGCAGACGCGGCTGGCCGCCGAGATCGGCGAGGCCGCCGCGACCCTGGGTTTCACTCCCGCCCTGAGCATGACCGGCCTGTTGGACACCCGCGTCGCCGACGACATCGCCGGCCAGTTGCTCGCCGTGCTCCGCGAAGCCCTCGCCGACGCCGCCCGGCACACCCACGCCACCGCCGTGGACGTCACGGTCGAGGCCACCGCCGCGCACCTGAGGCTGCGGGTCTGCGACAACGGCCGCGGCGTCGACCCGGCTCGCGCCCGTCGCGGCGGACTGGCCGCCCTCCGCATCCGTGCCACGGAGCTCGGTGGCACCCTCACCGTCGACCGGCACCGACCCACCGGCACCACGCTCGACTGGACCGTCCCCCTGCCCGCGGGCAAGGGCTGATCTCTCGCCTCTGCGGGGGCCGCCCCGGTGGGGACCGTTCGGCCCATGCGGTGTGCGTGCGCGTCGAGCGATGCTGGACACACGGCCGGTCCCGAGGCCCCTACGGCATCGGGTGCCGGTGCCGGTGAATCGCGCCTCTCGCGACGGGACACGAGCACTCACAGAGTGCTCGCCCCCTGGCGTCACGTGCTCCGCCGACCCATTTCCGGGACCTCGCGCGAACGCCGTGGTCCTCGTCCCGAGGAGCCTTGTATGCAAGTCCTGATCGTTCTCATCGTCGTGGTCGGCCTGCTGGCCCTGGTGGCGCTCGCCATGGCCGTGAAGGTTGTCAAGCAGTACGAGAAAGGGGTGCTGTTCCGCTTCGGCCGACTGGTCGGAACACGCTCCCCGGGGCTGCGGTTCATCATCCCGTTCGTCGACGCCCTGCACCGGGTGTCGCTGCGGGTCGTCACCATGCCGATCCAGTCCCAGGGCATCATCACCAAGGACAACGTCAGCGTCGACGTCTCCGCGGTGGCCTACTTCCGCGTGGTCGACGCCGTGAAGTCGGTCATCGCGATCGAGAACGTGAACGCCGCGATCGACCAGATCGCCCAGACCACCCTGCGCAAGGTCGTCGGCCAGCACACCCTGGACGAGACCCTGTCCGAGACCGACCGCATCAACCTGGACATCCGCCAGATCCTCGACATCACCACCGCCGAATGGGGCGTGGAGGTCACCCTGGTCGAGCTCAAGGACATCCAGCTGCCCGAGTCCATGAAGCGCGCGATGGCCCGGCAGGCCGAGGCCGAGCGGGAGAAGCGGTCCAAGATCATCAACGCCGAGGGAGAGTCCCTGGCCGCTGCCGCCCTGGGGGACGCCTCCGACACGATGATGGCCCACCCGCTCGCCCTGCAACTGCGCAACCTGCAGAGTCTGGTCGAGATCGGCGTGGACAAGAACACCACCGTCGTCTTCCCGGCACCGCTGATGAGCACCATCGGAGAACTCGGCTCCTTCCTCACCCGCGAAGCGACCGCGGCCGCCGCCGCGGTGCCGCCGGCTCCCGCAGCCGTACCGTCCCTCGGGGCTCCCGTCACGGTGCCGCCGTCCCCCACCGCCGTACCGGCCCTGGGCCTGACCGACTCCGCTCGCGTGCCGGCACCGAGTGGGGCGACCGAGACCAGGTGAGGGCCCCTGTGGCCGCGAGCCCGCGGTGACCCACGGCGCATGTCCGCCTGCCGGGTCACCGCAGGGTGATCTCCCGCCCTGTCCGCGCCCCGCCGCTCGCCGCCGGCCGACGGTCCGCATCACGGCGGGCCGTCGGCCGGCGTGGGGCGGGGCGCGGCAGTGCTGAAGCGGCCGGCCCGGCGCCGCAGGTGACGACGGTCGGCGTAGTGCCGGGGAACCGGAGGTGCCACTGCCACGGCCCCGTAGAAAAGCCGTTTGCCGATTTCGATGAGGACCAGGTAGACGAGGACCATGCCGACCAGCGCGGCGAAGAACGCCCCGGGAAGCGGCTGGAAGCCCAGGGCGTGGGCGAGCGGGGTGGCCGGCAGCACCGTGCCGACCAGGACGACGCCGAGCGCGGCGAGAGTCAGCGGCAGGCTGGGGTGGCTGCGGAAGAACGGGACGCGCCGGGTACGGATGGCGAAGATCACCAGGGTCTGGGTGGCCAGCGACTCGACGAACCAGCCGGAGCGGAACTGGGCCGGCCCGGAGTGGAAGACCCAGAGCATGACGCCGAAGGTGAGGAAGTCGAACACCGAGCTGAGCGGCCCGAAGCAGATCATGAACCGGCGGATGAAGGCGATGTCCCAGTGCGAGGGCTTCCGCAGCTGTTCCTCGTCCACGTTGTCGGTGGGGATGGCGAGCTGACTGCTGTCGTAGAGAAGGTTGTTCAGCAGGATCTGTGAGGGGAGCATCGGCAGGAAGGACAGGAACAGCGAGGCGCCCGCGGCGGAGGCCATGTTGCCGAAGTTGCTGGACGTGCCCATCAGTACGTACTTGATGGTGTTGGCGAAGATCCTGCGGCCCTCGGCCACACCGTCCGCGAGGACGTCGAGGTCCTTCTCCAGCAGGATGACGTCGGCCGCGTCCTTGGCGACGTCGGTGGCCGAGTCGACGGAGATGCCCACGTCGGCGGCGTGCAGGGCCAGTGCGTCGTTGACTCCGTCGCCCAGGAACGCCACGCCGCCGCGGCTGAGCCGTTGGGCGTGCACGATGCGGGCCTTGGCCTCGGGACTCACCCGTGCGAAGACGGTGGTCCTGGTGATCGCTTCGGCCAGCTGAGCGTCGTCCAGCGCGTCGACCTCGCTGCCGGTCATCGCGCCCGCGTCGGTGAGCCCCAGGTCGTGGCAGACCTTGGCGGCGACCGCGGCGTTGTCGCCCGTGACGACCTTCACCGCGATTCCGAGGCCGGCGAGTCTGCGCAGCGCCGTGGCGGCGTCCGGCTTGGGCGGGTCGAGGAACACCAGCAGCCCGGCCAGGCTCAGCCCCCGCTCGCTGTCGGGTTCGACGGTCTGCGTTCCGGGGGCGACGGGCCGGGTGGCGACGGCGACCACCCGGTTCCCCGCGGCGAACTCCGCCGCCAGCGCCGCACGGGCTTCGGGCGGGACCTCGACGCAGCGGTCCAGGACGGTCTCCGGAGCACCCTTGGTGACCAGGCTCGAACGCCCGTCCCCGTCCCGTACGAGGACCGAGACCATGCGCCGTTCGTGATCGAAGGGCTCCACCGCGACCTGTGTGTACCCGTCCAGGGCGGCCCGCTCGCCCGCGGCGGCCGGAGACCGCCACAGGGCCTGGTCCAACGGGTTCCCACCGACGTCCTGCTCGTCCCGCGCCGCGTTCTCGGTACTGAGCAGTCCCCACCGCACCACCGCTTCGGAGCCGTGGCCGTCGGCGGGAACGGCGCGCATGTACTCGATGCGGCCCATGGTGAGGGTGCCGGTCTTGTCGGTGAACAGGACATCCACATCGCCCAGGTCCTCGATGCAGACCAGCCGCTTCACCAGCACCTTGCGCCGGCTCATCCGGCGCGACCCGGCGGCCAGGCTGGTCGAGACGACCGCGGGCAGCAGCTGCGGGGTGATACCGACCGCGATGGCGAGCGAGAACAGCAGCGCGTCGATGACCGGCTTGTGCAGGACGACGTTGATCACGAAGATCGAGGTGGTCAGCGCGCCCGCGACGTAGACCAGCAGCAGCGAGAAGCGCCGCAGGCCGACCTGGAACTCGGTGTCGAGCGGGTGGGTGTCGAGCCCGGCGGCGATCTTCCCGAACTCGGTGTGCGGCCCGGTGGCCACCACCACCCCGCGGGCGGAACCGGTCCGGACGACCGTGCCCATGAGAGCGCACCCGGACAGCTCGGCCAACGGGGTCCCGGCCGCGACCGCGGCGAGGCTCTTGTCCACCGGCAGCGACTCGCCGGTCAGCACCGACTCGTCGCACGCCAGACCGGTGACCCGCAGCAGCCGCAGGTCCGCCGGAACGATGTCGCCCAGCCGCAGTTCCACCACGTCACCGGGGACCAGCGCGGTGACGTCCACCAGGGTCGCCCGGCCGTCGCGCAGCGTCACGGCCCGGTGGTGGATCTGGGAGTGCAGCGCCTCGGCCGCCTGCTCGGCCCGGTACTCGTTGACGAAGCCCAGTCCGACGGACGCGGTCACGATCAGCCCGATGATCACCGCGTCGTTTCGCTCGCCCACCAGGAAAGACGCGACAGCAGCCGCCATCAGCAGTCCGAGCAGAGGAGAGCGCAGCTGATGCCACAGCACAGGGAACACCCGGGCATGGTGTGTGGCGACCGCGTTGGGGCCGAACCGCGCCTGCCGTCGTACGACATCCTCGCCGCCGAGCCCCTCGGCGGCGACGACACCGAGTTCACGCAGGACATCGTCCCCCGACAGGGCCGCCGCCGACATCACCCCGGGCGCGAGCACGGACTCCTGCGCCGGAGCGGAGACGCTCACCCTGCCCGGCCTTCCGGGCAGGACGCCCCCTCCCGCACACCGTGGTACGGGCCGTTCCCACGATCCCGGCATCGCCGCCCGGTCATACGCATCGCCGCCCTGGGGCCGTCACGCCCGGTGAGAACGCGGGGCCCGAAGACCCGGCGCGCTCCAGGGTTCCAGCATCGCACGCCCGGCACGGCCCGACGCCCGGCACGTGGCGCCCACGTCGAGTATCACCGAGGAACTCGTTCTCGTCCCGGCACACTGCACAGCCGGGTCCGGGGCGGGTGCCCTCTGGGCGGGGCGCTGACCTGGGGAGACACGGGCCACGGGGCGTTTGACCGGGGGAACCACTCCTCCGCGTCCGCGGTTCTCACGTGTCCACGGTGCTTCCCGTTCCCATGTGTGCGGCATCCGTTCCGGCGGAGACCGCTCGGGGGACGGCCGCAGCGGCGGTCGGGAGAGCGAGGGGCGAACCGCACCGGAACGCGTGACGGGTCCGCTCTATGACCCGCGGGTCGTGGGGCGTTCCTGCATCTGCAGGAAGCGTCCGTGCCAGGTGCGGTACCAGACGTCGCCGGTGGTCGCGTTGACCGAGACCATGCCGACGATCCGGTTGTCGCGCAGGGTGCAGGAGGTGTTCCACATCGTGGCAGGCCCGAACTCCGGTTGGACCGCGCCGCTGCCCGGGTCGACGAGTGCCTCGGTCGCGCCCTTCCCGCAGGAGTCGAGGAGCTGGGCGTAGTACCCGTTGCTGAACCGCATGACCTCCCCCACGTGCAGACCCCACCGAGCGGCGAACTGCCCTGCGGCGCGGTCCGCGTCAGCCAGGTCGCGTACCGGTCCCGGCCGGTGCCTTCGCCGGTGGCAGTTCCTCACCTGCCGTCGTTCACGGAGCGAGGGAGAAGTAGTTCTCCTCCTCCTGGGTGAAGTGCAGGCGCAGGACGGTGTTGAGGCCGTAGAGGCAGGAGCGCAGGTCGTCGAGTTGCTCGGCGGACAGGCCCCCGCCCGCGTGGGCCAGTTGGAGGTGGGTGGCGATACGGCGGGCGAGACGTTCGATCTCGGTGTGGGCACGGCTCATGGTGGCGGTGGCCTCCGGACCGCCGAGCGCCGGCGCGAGAGCGGGGTAGAGCTCGTGTTCTTCGGCGTGTTCGTGGGGCAGCAGCCGTTCCGTGAGGAGGCGGTGTGTCTCCTCCACGGCCGCCAGGGCCGCCAGGCCCGTCGGGCCGGAGCTGTCGGAGAGGCGGTCGGCGGCGTCGCGTACGGACTCGAGGACGTCCTGGAGGTCGTCGTGTTCCGCGGCGAAGCGGTGGATGAGGGCTTCGGCCGCGGGGGTGAGGGCCGGTCGCACGGTCCGGTCGGCACCCAGGGCGCGCAGGGCGTTGAGGATGACGGCGACGTCGATGCCCTCCTGGAGCAGGGCGCCGGCGGCGGGCGGGAGCACACCGAAGGCGGCCGCGCCCATGGCGGCCAGGGACATCAGCATGCCGCCGAGGGCGCTCTGGACGGCGATGCGCCGGGCCCGTCGGGCGATGCCGACGGCGTCGGCGAGGCGGTCGACGCGGTCGGTGGTCAGGACGATGTCGGCGGCCTCGGAGGACGCGGTGGAGCCGCGGGCGCCCATGGCGACGCCGATGTCGGCGGCGGCGAGGGCGGGAGCGTCGTTGACGCCGTCGCCGACCATCACGGTGACCGCGCGCTCGCGTTCGGCGCGGACCGCGGCGACCTTGTCGGCCGGGCCGAGTTCGGCGCGCACGCCGTCCAGGCCGAGGACGGCGGCGACCTCCTGGGCGGGCGCGGCCCGGTCGCCGGTGAGCATCAGCAGCCTGTCGATGCCCACCGCACGCAGGTGGCGCAGGGTGCGCGGGGCATCGTGGCGCAGGGGGTCGCGCAGCAGCACCGCGCCGGCCGCCTGTCCGTCGACGGCGAGCCAGGCGACGGCCGCGCCGTCGAGGAGCGCTCGGTTGTCGACCGCCTTCGCCCAGCCCGGCCGGGCGGTCGCGGCGTCCATCCGGCCTACTGAGATCCGGTGCCCGTCCACGGTGCCGGTGGCGCCCCGGCCGGGCTGCTCGGTGACGTCCGTCGGGACCGACAGCTCCAGACCGCGTTCCCGGGCGGTGTCGACGATGGCCTGGGCGAGGACGTGGGGCGAGTACTGGTCGAGCGAGGCCGCAAGGCGCAGCACTTCGGCCGGTTTGACGTCGGGTGCGGCGATCACGTCGAGGACGCGGGGGCGGCCGCGGGTGAGGGTGCCGGTCTTGTCCAGCAGCAGGGTCCGGGCGCGGCCGAGGTTCTCCAGCGCGCCACCGTCACGGACGACGACGCCGAGACGGGAGGCGCGGGAGAGACCGGAGACGATCGCGACAGGAGCGGCCAGCAGCAGCGGACAGGGGGTGGCGACCACCAGGACGGCGACCGCGCGCACCGCAGAGCCACTGGCCAGCCAGGCCAGCCCAGCCACCGCGAGCGACAGGGACAGGAACCAGGCGGCGTAGTGGTCGGCCAGCCGCACGACGGGCGCGGACTCGGCCCCGGCCTGCTGGGCCAGCCGCACGATACCGGCGTAGGTGCTGTCCCGCTCGGTGGCCGTGGCGCGCAGCTCGAAGGCGCCGCCGGCATTGACCACGCCGCTGCGCACCGTCTCGTCGCGGGCCCGTTCGACCTGGAGGGGTTCACCGGTGAGCACCGACTCGTCGAGAACGGCGGCGGCGCTCTCCACCCGACCGTCGACAGGGACGACCTCGCCGGGGCCGACGACGAGCAGGTCACCGACGGCGACCTCGGCCAGTGGCACCGTGGCCACCCCCGCCCGGGTGCGCCGGCGCGCGGACCGTGGTGCGTGTTCCAGCAGGGCACGCAGGTCGTGGGAGGCGCGTCGCCGGGCTGCGGCCTCCAGGGTGCGGCCGGTGGCCAGCATCAGCGCGATCAAGGCACCGGCGAGGTATTCGCGGACGGCCAGGGTGCCGCCGAGCGCGAGTACGGCGATGACGTCCACACCTGCGTGGCCGTGCCGCAGCGCGGCGAGCACCCAGCCCACCGCGGGTACCACGGCGGAGAGCGTGCCGACGCCCCAGAAGAGATCCGCGAGACCGCCGGCACCGGCGAGCCAGGCGATGCCGCCGGCGGTCAGCGCCACTGCCGTGACGGCCAGGAGGACGGGGTCGAGCCGTGGAGCCATGACCGCCGCGCCCAGACGACGTAGCGATGCAGTGCGGGGGGTGAGCCGTGGAGCCATGACCGCCGCGCCCGGACGACGTGGCGATGCAGTGCGAGGGAAGTGTCGGTTCACTGCGTACCTCGTTCCTTCCGACGCGGCGGTCCTCGGATCGGTTCCCGTCCATCACACCTCGCCACAGGGCCGTCGCGGCAGGGGACGTCCGGCCCTGTCTCGGGCCGACCAGCCGGACGCGCGCCTGTGTCCGGGCCCTGACATGCCACGATGGCCGCCGCTCGACGGTGAGATCAGGGGTCAGGACGCTCCGCTCGCCGTCTGGGCCGGCTGTGTGGTGGAGGCCGGGGCGTGGGCAGGGCTCTGCGGGTGGTCGCGCAAGGAGTGCTCGACCGCGCCGGACGCCAGTGCGGAGACGCCCGGCAGCACGTGGGCGTAACCGGCTCCGAGCACAAGGGCCGCGGCCGTCGCGGCGGTGGCCGTCCGGCGGGTCGTGGTGCCCACCCGCCGGAGCCCGCGTTCGCGCTGCCGCACCGGGTCGGAGTCGTGCGTGGGTTCGGGTACGGGCATGGGACGGCCTCCTTCGGTGAAGGCGGTGCCGCGAGGCGTTCCTCCGGCTCGCGGACGCCATGCCATCAGCGTGCGCCGCACCGCGTCTGAAAGCCGTTCGGGAAAGCTTCAGATGTGGCAAACCCGGGCGACTGCCGCAGCGGCTCTTGCACGTGACCCGGCCTCCGGCCGAGCAGGAGAGCCGTCCGCGTCGTCCTACGCTTGGTGCCGTGGAACACGAAACCGGCTCCCGGGCGGATCCCGACGCGCTCACCGTGCTGGTCGTCGAGGACGACCCGGGGCTCGCCGGATCGCTGGTGCGCGGCCTGCACCGGGCCGGGTACCGGGCCGGCAGCGTCGGCACCGCGCGCGGTGCGCTCACCCACGTACCGGCACCCGACGTGGTCCTGCTCGATCTCGGCCTGCCGGACATGGACGGCATCGAGGTCTGCCGCGTGCTGCGCCGCCAGTCGGACGTGGCGATCATCGTGGTGACCGCCCGCGGCGAGGAGGGCGACCGGGTCGCCGCGCTCGACGAAGGCGCCGACGACTACCTGGTCAAGCCCTTCGGGCTGGCGGAGCTGCTGGCGCGGATCAGAGCCGTACTGCGGCGGACCCGCCCGTCCGGGCCCGAGTTGCTGACCCACGGCCCGCTCGTCGTCGACCCGCGCACCCGCAAGGTGACGGTCGGCGGGGCGGACGTCGCACTGACGCCCAAGGAGTTCGACATCCTCCAGTGCCTCGCCGCCGATCCGGGCCGGGTCGTGACGCGCCAGGAGATCCTCGAACGCGCCTGGGACGCCCATTGGTACGGGCCCACCAAGGTGCTGGACGTCCATATGGCCGCGCTGCGCCGCAAGCTGGGTGTGCCCGGACTGGTCGAGACGGTCTACGGGCGCGGATTCCGCCTCGGCGAAGCCGGCTGAGCGCCGTGACCCGCCGCATCGCGCTCAGCGCCCTCGCCCTGATCACCGCGATTCTGGTGCTGGCGGTGGTGCCGCTCGGGCTGATCATGACGCAGCGCGAACAGACCTCGTTCCGGGACGAGGCGGCTTCGAAGGCGAGGGCGATCGCCTCCGCGGCCGAGGAGCACCTGTCCGACCACAGGTCGGACGCAGTGGCGCGCAGCCTTGTCGAGGAGGCCCGCCGGAGGGGTGACTGCGCGACCGTCTACGACAGCGCGGGCCATGTGGTGCTGTCGACCCCGTGTTCCGACGTGGCCGGGGACGATTCCGCGGGTCTGGTCTCCTCGGTACTCGCCCACCCCGACACTCGGGTGCGCCAGGACGACCGGTGGCTGACCACCGCCGTGCCGATCGGTGACGCCTCGGACGCCGTCGGTGTCGCCGTCCTGAGCCGGTCCGCCGATCCGCTGCACGACCGGATCCTGGCGATGTGGGGCTGGCTCGCCCTGACCGGCGTCGGCGGCCTCGGTGCCGCTGTGCTGGTGGCCGTGCTGCTGGCCCGCTGGGTCGGCCGTCCGCTGCGCGTGCTGGACGAGGCGGCGCAGCGGCTGGGCGAGGGGACGCTGGACGCGCGGGCGCCGGCCGGGGCGGGACCGCAGGAGGTGCGCCGACTCGCGGCGACGTTCAACACGATGGCCGCGCGCACCGAGGCCCTGGTGCACGGGCACCGTGCCGTGGTCGCCGACGTGTCCCACCAGCTGCGCACCCCGCTGGCCGCCCTCCGGCTGCGCATCGATCTGCTCGCCGCCGACGCGGAAGGAGACACCGCGGCGGAACTGGCCGACGCGCAGGGTGAGATCGCCCGGCTGTCCAGGCTGGTGGACGGCCTGCTGGCGGTGGCCCGCGCCGAGCACGCCGTGCCGCGGCCGGTGCCGGTCCGGGTGGACCGCCTCGTGGCCGAGCGGGTCGCCGCCTGGGAGCCCGTCGCCCACGCGGGCCAGGTCCGGCTCGCCGCCGACTGCCGTCCCGGGCTCACCGCCTTCCTCGGCGAGGGCGATCTGGAACAGGCGCTCGACAACCTGATCGCCAACTCCCTCGACGCCGTCCCGGAGGGCGGCCGGGTGCTGGTCACCGGCAGGCGGGAGGGCGGAACCGTCGAGCTGCGGGTCCTCGACAACGGCCCGGGGATGAGCCAGGCCGCGCGGCAGAGCGCGTTCCGCCGGTTCGGCAACCCCGAGGCGGGCGGTACCGGGCTGGGCCTCGCCATCGTCCACCGACTGGTCACCGCCAACGGCGGCACCGCCGAGCTGCTGGATTCACCCGGTGGCGGGCTGACGGTGGCGCTGTCGCTGCCCGCGTCCCGGCGCGGACGCGACCGCGGTGGCAGGTCCGACTCCGGCGGTAGGTCCGGCTCCGGTGGTAAGTCCGGTTCTGGTGGTAAGTCCGGCTCTGGTGGCAGGTCCGACTCCGGCGGTAGGTCCGGCTCCGGTGGTAAGTCCGGTTCTGGTGGCAGGTCCGACTCCGGCGGCACGCGGAGGAGCGACGCCTGAGCTTCTCGGGCGGCCCGCGCCGTGCCGCATGCGGCCCAGGCACCGCCGCCGACCTGTTCACAAGAGGGCGTCTCACCGTCCTGACCAGCACCTTCGCCGATCTTTGCGGGTTCTGAAGGATTCCTGAACCGGATCCCGACAGATGCCTGCGCAGGCTGGTGGACGGATTGGACGGATACCCACAGGTGCGGCCGCGAGGTGCCGGACGCTTCACGCCGGCACACCGCCTGCCGAGGAGGAACCATGTCCCACCGCGACCACCCCACGTCGGCCGGTGCCGCCCGGCGCCGTGACCGCGGGCTGCGCCGGGTCGCGAGCGCCACCCGCTGGGTGGCCGCCGCGGCCGCGGCCGGCTCCGCGCTGCTCGCCACCGGATACGCCCAGGCCCTGCCCGGAAAGTCCGCGCCCGAGCCCGGGAACACCGCGCGGCCGTCCACCCCCGCGCCCGCACCCACATCGAGCGCGCCCACCACCCCGGGGGCCGCGTCGCACTCGGCGGCCCCGTCCAGGACCGACGCGCCGCCCTCCCGCACGGCACCGCACACGACCGTCCCGAAACAGCGGGCGACGCCCGTCGCGCCGTCCACCGCACATCCGGCAGCCCCCGCACCCACCGCGACGAAGCCGCCGGCCCCGACCCCACAGCCGTCGCACACCACGTCGGGTGCGTCATGACGGCCGCCGCCGCACACCCGGCGTCGGTCTCCTTCCCCGCGCTGGGCACCACCGCCTCGCTTCTCGTCGCCGACCCCGGCGCCATGAACGTGGCGCGGCAGGTGCTCGACGCCGAGCTCGCCGCCGTCGACGCGGCGTGCAGCCGCTTCCGGCCCGACTCGGAACTGTCGCGCTGCAACGCCGCTGCCGGCGCCCCCCGCTCGGTGAGCGCCCTGTTCGCCGAGGCCCTCGACGTGGCGCTGCACGCGGCGGAGGCGACCGGAGGCGTCGTGGACCCCACCGTCGGAACCGCCGTGCGCGCGCTCGGCTACGACGTCACGTTCGCCGCGCTGCGACCGCAGGACGTGGGCCCCGTTCGTCTCGCCGGGCCGTCCGCGGGCCGGCGTGCGGTGGAATGGGACAGGGCCGCCCGGCGGCTGCGGCTGCCCCCGGGCATCACGCTCGACCTCGGCGCGACCGCCAAGGCCCTCGCCGCGGACCGGGCCGCCCGCCGCGCCGCCGAGGTGGCGGGCTGCGGCGTCCTGGTCAACCTCGGCGGGGACCTCTCCGTCGCGGGCCAGGCCCCGCCGGGAGGCTGGCGGGTCGCCATCGCCGACGACCATGCGGCACCCGACCCGGTGGGCCGGCCCACGGTGAGCGTCACCGCGGGCGGACTCGCCACCTCCGGCACGACGGTGCGGACCTGGCGCCGCGGGGGCCGCCGGCTGCATCACATCGTCGATCCCGCCACCGGCGACGTGCCCGCCCCGGTCTGGCGGACCGTCAGCGTCGCCGCCGCCAGCTGCGTGGACGCCAACACCGCGAGCACCGAGGCCGTCGTCCTCGGCGAACGCGCCCTGGACCGACTTCGCCGGACCGGGCTGCCCGCCCGGCTGGTACGGGTGGACGGAACCGTCGAGCGGGTCTGCGGCTGGCCCGAGGACACCGCGGGAGGTGCCCGGTGACCGGCCTCGTCCCCCTCGCCGCCGGACCGAGCCCGCTGTGGTACGCGACCCGGGCCGGCGGCACAGTCGCCCTGGTGCTGCTCACCGCAACCGTCGCGCTCGGCATCGCCGTGGGCGGCCGGTACACGCCGCGGCGGTTCGCCCGCTTCGAGGTGAGCGCGCTGCACCGCAACCTGTCGGTGCTGACCCTGGCCTTCCTGGCCCTGCACATCGTCACCGCGGTCCTCGACACCTTCGTCCATCTGGGCTGGCTGGTGACGGTGGTGCCGTTCACCGCCTCGTACCGGCCGCTCTGGCTGGGGCTGGGCACGGTCGCGTTCGACCTGCTGCTCGCGGTCGCGGTCACCAGCGCGGCGCGGCTGCGCATCGGACAGCGGCGGTGGAAGTCCGTGCACTGGCTGGCCTACGCGGCCTGGCCGGTGGCGCTCTTCCACGCCGCCGGGACCGGCACCGACACCCGGCTCACACTGCAACTCGCCCTGTACACCGGATGCATCGCCCTCGTCGTCGCCGCCGTCTGGTGGCGGTTGTACCGGGCGGGACCGGGCCGGTTCGCGGTGCGGCTCTGGGCGGGGGTCACCGCGGCGGTGGTGCCCGTGGTGCTGGCCGCCTTCCTGAACTCCGGGCCGCTGCAACCGGGTTGGGCGCACCGCGCGGGAGGCGCCGCGCCCACGCCCCCGGCCACGGGCACCGTCCACCCGGCGCCCGCGTCGGCCGACGACGAGGGAGAGTCCGAATGACCGAAGGAACGACCGACGGAATGACCAGCGGACGGACGGCCCTGCTGACCGGCGACGGGCGTGCGGGCATGCTGGGCCCGTACGGCTCCCGGTTGCTGCACGGCTGGTACGACACCGGTGGCGCGGCCGATCTGGACGAACATCTCGGCCGGTACGGTCCACCGCCGTCTCCCCGCTCCGCGGACGCGAGCGACCGGCTGGTGCGCGCGGTGGAGGACGCCGGGCTGACCGGCAGGGGCGGCGCCGCCTTCCCCACCGGACGCAAACTGCGCACCGTCGCCGACGGCAGGGGCACCGCCGTGGTGGTCGCCAACGGCATGGAGAGCGAACCGGCCAGCCGTAAGGACGAGACACTGCTGGACCTCGCCCCGCACCTGGTCCTGGACGGCGCCGCACTGGCCGCCGCCGCGGTGGGCGCCGACGTCGCGCACCTGTGTCTGCCGCGCAGCAGGCAGGACCAGGCACGGGCGCTCCGTGAGGCCGTCGAGGAACGCCGGGCACGGGGCCTCGACCCGGTGCCGGTGCTGGTGCACGAACTGCCGCACCACTACGTCTCCAGCGAGGAGACATCGCTGGTGCGGTGGCTGAACGGCGGCGATGCCCGCCCGTCGGCGACCCCACCGCGTCCCTTCGAGAAGGGGGTCGAACGACGCCCCACCCTGATCGACAACGTCGAGACCCTCGCCCACCTCGCACTGATCGCACGCTATGGTCCCGGCTGGTTCCGGAGTGCCGGGCACCCCGACGCCACCGGCACCACGCTGGTGACCCTCTCCGGCGCGCTGCGCGCGCCGGGCGTCTACGAGGTGCCGATGGGCCGGCCGCTCGGTGAGGTACTGGACGTCGCCGGGGGAGCCGCGGAACCGCTCGGATCCGTGCTGCTGGGCGGCTTCTTCGGCAGCTGGCTGCCGGCCGAGCAGGCGCTGCAGGTCCCGTTCGCCAAACAGGACCTGGCCGCGCTCGGCGCGGGACCCGGTGCCGGAGTGATCGTGGCGCTGCCCGCCCGCGCCTGCGGACTGGCCGAGGCGGCCGGGGTCCTCGGCTACCTCGCGGCGCAGAGCGCACGCCAGTGCGGACCGTGCCGGTTCGGACTGCCCGCCGTCGCGGCGGACTTCGCGGACCTCGCCTGGGGCCGTCCCGCCCCGCAGGTGATGCGGCGCTTGGAGCGCCGTGCGGGACTGCTCGCCGGGCGTGGCGCCTGTCGGCACCCCGACGGCGCGTCCCGCTTCGCGGCGACCGCCCTGCGGGTCTTCGCCGACGACGTACGGCACCACCTGAACCTCGGGCCGTGTGCAGCGGCAGGCCAGGAGCCCGTACTGCCGGTTCCGGACCCCCGGGCACCCGACGACCGGGAATGGAGGTGAACGGCATGGCCGGCACACACTCCCTCGGGATCGACCGCATCGCGTGCGACGGCTACGGGCTCTGTGGCGAACTGCTCCCGGAAATCGTCGAGTTGGACGAGTGGGGCTACCCGATCGTCGGATCGGCCCCTCTTGTGGGTGAAGCCCTCGCACACGCGCGGCGCGCGGTGGCCGCGTGCCCGGCGCTGGCACTGCGCCTGGACCGGGCACCGGAGCGGGCACCGAAGCGGGAACCGGGGCGGCAGCCGTCCCAGCGGACGTGAACGAGTTCTTAACCCCACGTCAGACATACTTCTGCCCGCTCAGGTGCACGGTGCGGGAGCGGGCAGGACAGCACTGCCATCCGGGCCGGGCGGGGCCTGATCACCAGGAGGACGGACAAGTGACCGTGATCGGCGGCAGGACGCGCGTGGACACATCGTCCGAGCGGACCGGTACGACGCCCGGCGGGCCGGAAGGGAACGAGCGGCTGACCGCAGCAACCGGTGCGGTCCTGCTGGTCCTCTTCGCCGTGGAGGGCGTCACCATCCTCTTCCTCGGGCAACTCATCACCCTGCACTTCTTCATAGGGCTGCTGCTGACCGGCCCGGTCTGTCTCAAGATCGGATCGACCGGCTACCGGTTCTACCGCTACTACACCGGATCGCCCGAGTACCGCCGCAAGGGGCCGCCCGTACCGCTGCTGCGGGTGCTCGGCCCACTGGTCGTCGCCACGAGCGTCGCGGTCCTCGGTACGGGAGTGGCACTGGCCCTGCTCGGACCCGATACCGGTCCGGTTCCGGTGCTCCTGCTGCACAAAGCCAGCTTCATCTGCTGGATCGCCGTGATGACCGTGCACGTCCTCGCCTACCTGTGGCGCCTGCCGCGCCTCATCAGCGCCGACCTGCGCCGCCGTCCGGCACGCCACGGGACCGTCGCCCCGCGTCGCGGTGCACGCTGGTCCCTGCTGGCGGTCGCGCTCGGCGCGGGCCTGGTCGTCGCCCTCGCCGGAGTCCACCTGGTCTCCGCCTGGACCGGATAGTGCCGCCACGTCGGCGAACCGACACGTGGAGGTTGTCTCAACTGGTCCGGACGGCCGGTACGTTGCCGAGAGCACGAGGGTGTTGGCCGCGGCCCTCGTCGATACACGGCCCGGTGCCGGCACCTGCGGCCGGGACCGGCTGGACGAGGTGGCCGACGTCCTCGACGCGAGCCGTGCTGCCGCTCCGGCCAGGCCGAGGGCGTCGATCTCCTCGCCCGTGGCGCCGAACTGAGGTGTACAGAACGTCTCCTGGCCCCCGGGCCGCCTTGGGTTCTGGTGGTCGTTGCAACACCCCGGTTCAAGGCGGCTGCGAAGAGCGCCGGTTCGCCATGGGTGACGTTGCAGCAACGGCGGACGGGACCACGAGGGCTTGGGCGGTCGCTGAAAGCAGCCGCCGACTCCTGGCTGTGACGAGAGCCGGAGATTGCCGCTGAGGTGGCTTCAAGGCTGAGCGTCCAAGCGCGCCCCGGCGCTGCGCCCCTGCACGGTAGAGCCGTGACCCGGTGGGGGATTATCTGCTCAGTCATCGCCTGCCCATGAGGGGTCGTTATGCGTTCCGTCCGCCGTCTCGTGCCGCCCGTCGTTTTCGCCTGTCTGCTGCTGGCCGGATGTAAGTCCACCTCGCTTGGTACGTCGACGCCGTCCGGGAGTGGGAATCCCGGTGCGGGAGCGCCGGGTACGGTCGGCTCGGGGCGGGCCATCGCGGTGGGGGCGGGCCCGCAGAAGCACTACACCGTTCAGCAGCAACCGGCGGCGGGCACATGCCACTACCGCTACGAGCACGGGGAGCCGCTGGAGGACCCGAAGTGCACCCCCGGCGCGATCTCCCCAGCCGTCACGCAGGCGAACCTGAAGTCCACGATATGCCGCAAGGGGGGATACACCTCCGGGGTACGCCCCTCCGCGTACGTCACCGGCAAGGAGAAGAAGCTCAACGCCGCCTCCTACGACTACACCGGCAGCATGTCGGAGGGCGAGTACGACCACCTCATAAGCCTTCAACTCGGAGGCGATCCCAACGACTACCGCAACTTGTGGGTCGAACCGGCCGACCCCGGCCACAAGGCAAGCCAAGGGATCAACAACAAGAAGGACCCGGTGGAGACCAAACTGCACACCGCGGTCTGCTCCGGCCGAGTCAGCCTCGCCGCCGCACAGCGCGCGATCGTCATCGACTGGACCACCGCCCTCAGCCGCCTCCACCTCCAGTGATCCGGGTACGGCGCTCCTACCGCTACCCGCGAATCAGCATGACGGCCAAGCGTCCGTGACGGGCCGTCAGTCAGCCACCGGAACTGGAACCCCGGAGGTGGGGCAGGTCACCCTTCGCACTCCTCCCGCACAGCGACCTCCACAGGTGTCCGCTGCAGTTTCCTGGCCTGGTGTCGATACCGGCGGCGTTCCTCCTCGGCTGGGTGAGCAGCGTCAGTGCACGCGGGCGCGGGGCCGGCGACGGACAGGGCGAACCCGGCTACGCGGAAGCGGAGCCCCGGATCCTCACTGGAGCCGGGAGCGACTGAACGGCGGTCGAGGCGGAGTGGCCTGCAGCCTTCGAGCAGGCCTCCTGCGGATCACGGCTCCACGCCGTGAGGAGTGCCATCGGTGGGCTGTTCCGCCCAGATGGTCTTGCCGGTGGCGTCGTAGCGGGTTCCCCAGCGGTGGGAGCACTGGGCGACGAGGAAAAGCCCGCGTCCGCCTTCATCGATGGTGGCGGCCCGGCGGATGTGCGGTGAGGTGCTGCTGGCGTCGCTGACCTCGCAGATCAGCATCTGGTCACGGATGAGCCGCAGCCGGATCGGCGGGCTGCCGTGGCGGATGGCGTTGGTGACCAATTCACTCACGATGAGTTCGGTGGTGAAGGCCAGATGCCCCAGCCCCCACTGGTCGAGCTGCCGTGTCGCGAGCGAGCGCGTACTGGCGACCGCGGCGGGGTCGCACGGCAGGTCCCATGTGGCGACGTGCACGGCGTCGAGCGAGCGGGTGCGGGCGACGAGCAGTGCCAGGTCGTCCTCGGCCGCCAGGTGGGGAATGACCGCGGTTGCGACGGCCTGTCCGATCTCGTTCGGCGAACGGCCGCTCTGCCCGATGATCGCGCAGAGCCGCTCGTGCAGGGTCTGGTCCGCATTGCGCGCCGCCAGGACGCTCTGTGCGTACAGCGCGAGAGTGCTGCCCTCGGCGAGTTCGATCGTGCGGGGCTCGAAGACGCCATCGCCCAGTCCCAAGGGCTGGTTGGACGGCAGATCCGCGAAGTGGACCTGACCCGACGGATCGGCGACGACAGGTGGGGGGTGGCCGGCGCTCGCCATGACGCAGCGGCGGGAAACGGGGTCGTAGACCGCGTACAGGCAGGTGGCACCGACGAGCTTCTCCAGGATGGGCGCGAACCCTGCCGTGTGTTCGCGTTCGACCAGCCGCGGCACCATGTCGTCGAGCCGGGCCAGCACCTCGTCAGGGGCGAGGTCCAGCTGTGCGAGGGTGCGTACGGCGGAGCAGATCTGCCCCATGCAGGCGGAAGCCTCTACACCTGTCGCGGGTATGCCGCCGAGGGTGAGGGCCACGCGGGCGCCGGAGAGGGGGATCACGTCGAACCAGGAGCCGCCCACCCCGGCGTGGGCACGCGCCGGACGGTAGTGGTGCGCGACCTCGACGGCGCACTGCTCCGGAACGCTGCGCGGGAGCATGCTCTGTTGGAGGGTGATGGCGGCGGTACGCTCGCGGGTGTAGCGGCGGGCGTTGTCCACGCAGACGGCGGCGCGGGCGACCAGCTCCTGTACGAAGACCAGGTCGTCGGGCTCGAAGGCGTCCGGCTGGGCCGCTGTGCGGTACAGATGGGCCAGCCCCAGAACGGTGTCTCTGGCACGCAGGGGCACCACCATCAGGGAGTGGGCCCCGTGCGTCAGCAGCGCCTGGGTCCTGGGATCGGGAGAGTTGCGGACCCAGTCGGCATCGGGGTCGACGACCGGCAGCAGCCGGGGCTGCCCGTCGGCGAGGGCCTGGGCGTGGGGCGTATCGGCGGAGAAGTCCTGGGCTTCTCCGACCAGCCGGAGCTTTTCGGTGATGTCCGGGTGGGACACCTTGCGGGCTGCGATGTGCAGGGCGACCCCGCCGGCGCCGGCGGCCGGGGTTTCCTCGCCTGTCACGACGCCGTCCAGGAGGTCGATCGAGACGAGGTCGGCCAGGCGCGGGACGAGCACGTCGGCAAGCTCCTGGGCCGTGCGTGTGACATCGAGTGTCGTTCCGATGCGGGCGGTGGCTTCGTCGAGGAGGGCCATGCGCTCGCGGGCACGGTGGCGGTCGGTGACGTCGATGATCAGGTCGGTGACGCCCAGGCGTCGGCCGTCCGGTCCGTTCAGCGCGAACGACGACGTCATCCATATGTGGTCTCTGCCCGGGTCCGCGGGTGTACGGCCGCGGTGCTCGGCGCCGACGACGGGCAGGCCCGTTTCCAGAACCGTTGCGAGTCGGCGCTCTATCCCGGCGACGTCGAGTGCGGGCAGGACCGCACTGATCCGGTGACCGAGGAACCTGTCGTTGGGAACACCGTGGATGCGTTCCAGCGCGGGGTTCGCCCGGACCAGGCGCAGCTGGGTGTCGTACACGGCCACGCCGATCGGTGACTGGGTGAACAGCGCGTCCAGGATGGCCAGGTCCTCCTCGCACGGCATCAGCCGCTCGGGCCTGTTCGCGCTCCAGGGGCGGCCGGATGCCTCGGCTGAAAAGTCCACCCCACTGGTCCCGTCATTCGGTCTCAGTGTCTCCTCCACCCCAGGGTAGACAGGCTCGGACGGCACCGCCGGGTACAGGAGTACAGGACGGCCATGACGGCGACGTTGTGCTGCGCTGCCCGGTCCCACCCGTGGCCAAGGACGCTGTCTGCTTGTTCGCCCGTGATCAGGTGGACGACCAGCGGCGCGAGCACGCCGACGGAAGTCACCGACGTCCGCGTGATCAGCCGTCCCGAGACCGTCGTGGCCCCGGGGCGGTCGAGACCGACTGGAAGCCGCCGATCTCACGCTTGAGGATCTTGCCGGTGGGCCCCTTGGGGAGGGCGTCGACGAGCCGGATCTCCCGCGGGTACTTGTACGGTGCCACGCGCTCGCGCACGAACTGGCGCAGTTCCTCGGCATCGGCCCGCCCGCCGGGACGCAGGGCGACCACGGCGGCGACCTCCTCGCCGAGGAGCTCGTGGCGAACGCCGATCACGGCGGCCTCCGCGACAGCGGGGTGTTCGTAGAGGACCTCTTCGATCTCTCTGGGGTAGACGTTGTAGCCGCCGCGGATGATGAGGTCCTTCTTGCGGTCGACGATGTAGAAGTAGCCGTCCGCGTCCATTCTGGCCAGGTCCCCGGTGTGCAGCCAGCCGTCCACGATGGTCTCGGCGGTCGCGTCGGGGCGTCCCCAGTAGCCGGCCATCACGTTGTGGCCGCGCACGCAGAGTTCCCCCACGCCGTCCTGCGGGTTGAGGACACGCATCTCCACGCCCTCGATGGGGGTGCCGACCGAGCCGGGCCTGCGGGGCCGGTCCAGGTGGTTGAAGGAGACCACCGGAGAGGTTTCGGACATGCCGTAGCCCTCGAGCACGGAGCAGCCGAAGGCGGCTTCGAAACCGTGCAGCAGCTCGACCGGCAGGGAGGCTCCGCTGGAGACGCACAGACGCAGCGAGGCCGTCTCGCCGCGGCGGTCGACATGATGCTCGGCGAGCAGGGCGGCGTACATGGTCGGTACGCCTTCGAAGACCGTGACCTTCCGGTCCCCGATGACGCGTAGCGCCTGGCGTGGGTGGAAGCGGGGGAGGAGGAGGGTGAGACGGGCGCCTGCGATCACGGCGGCGTTCATGGCGCAGGCCTGTCCGAAGGCGTGGAACAGCGGCAGGCAGCCCATCACGACGTCGTCGGGGGTGAGGCGGAGCAGGCGCGCGGTGATCTCGCAGTTCCGGGCCAGTCCGGCGTGGGTGAGCATGGCGCCCTTGGGGACGCCGGTGGTGCCGGACGTGTAGAGGATGACGGCGAGGTCGTCGTCCCTGCGGGCGGCGGCCGGCTCCGTGCCGGGGTGCCGGGCGAGCAGGTCCGGCAGACTTCCGGGCGTGACCGGCACGATCGGGGTCGCGGTGCCCTCGGCGCCCCGTCGCGCTTCGTCGGCGGTGTCCTGGTGGGCGAGGAGCAGGGTCATGCCGCAGTCGCGCACGTAGTGGGCGATCTCGCGCTGCCTGAGCAGCGGGTTCATCGGGACCACGACGGCGCCGGCGCGCAGGATGCCGTAGTAGAGGACGGGGAACTCGGGCAGGTTGGGCAGCATCAGGCCGACCCGGTCGCCGGGTCGGACGCCGTGCGCGGCGAGGAGTGCGGCCGTGCGGCCGGCGAGGGCGTGCAGTTCGGCGTAGGTGAGCCGCTGGTCGCCGAGTTCGACGGCGGGCCGGTCGCCGTGGGCATGGGCGGCGCGCGTGAGGAAGTCGTTGAGGTTCATTCGGGTCTCTTCCTGGTCACCCGCGCAGGGCGGAGGCGAGTACGGCGGGCAGGAGGGCAGGACTCGGCGCGGTGGTGAAGCGGGTGACGCGTTCGAGGGTGGTGCGACCGGTGCGGTTGGTGACGAAGTACGGCGGCTTGGGGGACAGCGAGGGGCTGCCGGTGAACAGGCCGCGGGGAGCGGGGGCGAAGGGGGCGCGCAGCACGGACTTCTCGACGTCCTCGAGCATGAAGGCGTTGTTGACGAAGCCGACGCCGCTGCCGATCGCCTGCCGGGTGTGGCCGGGGTGGGCACCCCAGGGGGTGTATCCGAGGAGGAAGTTGACGCCGGACCAGGTGTTGACGCCGATGGTGCCGTAGCGCAGCTCACCCACGGCCGCGTCCACCACACCGGGCGAGGTCCTCTCGGTCCGGGGGTGCACGATCAGGGTCGCGCCCAGGGTGCCGGGGAGGGCGGTGTCGGCGAAGTCGACGGCATGGCGAAGGAAGTGCGCCGGACTCTCGCCGGGCAGGCGGACGACGCCCAGCGCACTGGCGAAGACCTCGCCGGTGAGCAGCATGTCGTCGTGGTCGGCGATGTCCGCGACCAGGATCCGGGAGTCGTCGCCGTGACATTCGGCACGCGGGTGCGCCGCCAGTACGGCCTGAAGCCGCTGATGGGCCCCGGGGTAGTAGTCCCTGCGGGCCGGCAGGGCGCGCAGCACCCGCCTGATCTCCTCCAGCAGCAGGTCGGTTCCCTGCCAGGAGCGGGGCAGCACCAGCACCTGGCTGGCGATGCAGTTGTGGCCGGAGTTGTTCATCTTGCTCGTGACGATGTGCTCGGCCTGGAAGCGGAAGTCCGCCCTGCTCCACGGCCCGGGCACCACGATGCACGGGCTGACCCCGCCCAGCTCGCTCGTGAACGGTTTGTCGATCAGCGGGGTGTCCTCGCGGCGACGCCGCTCCGCCTGTTCGCCGGTGCCCCAGACGATGGCGTCATGGGTGCGCTCGCTGCCGGTCACGTGGATGGAGTCCACGCCGTCGTGGGCGGTGAGGTAGGCGCCCTCCGCGGTGCCGCCGTCCACGAACCGCACCCAGCCGCGCTGGATGTACTCGGCGAAGATCCGCTCGAAGTGCGGGCGCAGACAGGCGTTGACCGGGTTCATCTTGGCGATGACGACCTGGCCCTCCGCGTAGAGCTTGTGCAGGATGTCGGTCGCGGTGAGCGCGGCGACGTTGCCGGCGCCCAGGACCAACGCCACACCAGGGCGCTGCTCACCACCCCGGTAGGGTGCGGCCGCGCGGTGTCGCGTCTGCTCGGCCGTGACCCCGGCCTGCATCCGGACCTGGGCCGAGTAGCCACCCAGCAGCAGGCGGTCCCAGCCGGTGGCGGGGAAGACGTCCACCCAGGTACGTCCGCCCCGCTCGTGCACCGCGTCCGCGTGCAGGGGCTCGCGGCCGGCGGCCAGGCGTCGCAGCACGTGCAGCCGTGCGGTGACGTGCTGGGCCAGCGACCACGGGCCGCCGGCCCAGTCCTCTGCCGCCCATGGCGAGTCGGGGCCGTATCCCTTGGCGCGTGCGCCCGCCGCGGCCAGGTCGGCAGCGCCGTCGCGGATCCTCGGCATGAGCCTTTCCAGCAGGCCGATGCGCTCGGTGAGCGGCGCGGTGGCCCAGGACGACGCGTGGTGTCGCAGCTCCGTCAGGGCGCGGTCGAGGACGGTCGTGTCGAGGGCGGGGCTGTTCACGTCACTCCTTGGCGGGACGAACACGCTGGGTGGGAAAGGGGGGTGAGGCATCGCGGTGCCGAAAGCCGACGTCCCGGGCGGTCGGGGGGACGGTGGCCGTCCCGCGGGACGCGAGCGGTACGGCCACCGTCTGCGGCCGGACGGTCGGCCCGGATCGCAGGGAGTGCCGGGTGAAGGGAGTGCCGGGTGCAGGGAGTGCCGGGTGAGGGGCGGAGCGCTCAGGACAGCGGGACGCCGGCGATCGCGATGCGCTCCATCACACGGCGCTGGGGGTAGTAGTCGTTGATGGCGTAGTGCTGGACGGCGATGTTGTCCCAGATCGCGATCGAGTCGGGCTGCCAGCGGAACCGCACCTGGAGCTCGGGAATGCGGGCCTGCAGGCCCAGCTCGTGGAGCAGTTCCCGGCTCTCGCCCTCGGGCAGCCCGACGATGCGGGTGGTGAACGGCTCGTTGACGTACAGGGTCTTGCGCCCGGTGCGCGGGTGCCGCACGACGACCGGGTGCTCCACCGGAGGCAGGAACACGCGCAGCGCCTCGATCTGCTCCGGGGTCATGAACGTACCCCAGCTCGGCTCCCAGTCGTGGACGGCGGTGAGGCCCTCGACGCGCTGCTTCATCTCGTCACTGAGGTTGTCGTAGGCGGCGCCCATGTCGGCCCACATGGTGTCACCGCCGGCCGGCGGGACCTCGACCGAGCGGAGCACCGAACCCAGGGCCGGAGCGGCCATGAACGAGTGGTCGCTGTGCCAGATGTTCTCCTGGCCGATGGCCGTCGCGTCCTTCGCCAGCCGTGAGACGCCGACGGTGTCGCCCTTGGGGAAGAACGGGTTCGGCTCCGGCTCGCCCCACACCGCGGCCAGGGCGAGGTGAGCGTCGACATCGACGTCGTGCTGGTCGCGGAAGAAGATCACCTTCCATTCGAGCAGCGCCTGCCGCAGCTCCTCGGCGAGTTCCTCGTCGATCGGCCGGGACAGGTCCACGCCGCCGATCTCCGCACCGATGTGCGGAGTCATCGGCGCGAGCTTCAGCAGCCGGTACTCGGCCGGCGCCGTGCCGGGCGCGGTCCGCTCCAGCACCCGCCGACCGAAGTGGATCAGCGGCTTGTCGAGCAGGGGGTTCTTGTCGGCTCCGGTGGTCTCCATGCGGTCCTCCACGGTCGCATCGAAAAATCGTTACGGGCAGTATCGATATAAAGAGGAGTCACCGCAAGAGCTCCTCAATGAGCTCCTCAATGACTTTTCGCCGCATCGACCGGGAGTCGGAGGCAACGACGGGGAGGCCGGAAAATCTGGGTCGTCGGACGGGCAACCCGCACCCGTTGGCCTCTTGCGCACCGCGACCCGCAGACGGCGACGCCCCGACCACGACGAAGGGCACGCAAGCACGGAGCCGTGCGGGTCGGGGCCACTCGTTCGCCGTGAACGCCACGCAGGGGCAGGTGCCGCCACCGCCGGACCGCTGTCCGGGCCCCGGGCCCGTATTCGTAGCGGGCAGGGCTTGTCGTCGCGCCCCACCGTATCGATACTTCACGTAACGATTTACTCGCCGATGCGTTCGGCGCATGCCGACGCGCCGCGATCCGCCGACGTCCCCTCCCCCCGTGCTGCACGCCGACCACGCCTGCTCGAGAGCAGCTACCTTCGCGGAGCCCCCGTGCCCAACACCGATCTCACCTCCGTCACGCTCGCCGACCCCGTCACGACGAGCCGCAGCCACCGGCGGAAAGCCTGGACCGTCACGGGGTTGCTGGTGGTCTTCATGATGGTCAACTTCGCCGACAAGTCCGTCCTCGGGCTGGCGGCCGACCCGATACGCCATGACCTGGGCCTGTCGGCGACCGGCTTCGGGATGGCCAACAGCGCGTTCTTCCTGCTCTTCTCGCTCTGCGGCGCCACGGGCGGTCTGCTGGCGGACCGGGTGCGGCCGCGGTGGCTGCTGCTGGGGATGGCCCTGCTGTGGTCGATCGCCCAGATGCCGATGGCCCTCGGCGGAGGTCTGGTCGCGCTGGTCGCCTCGCGGATCGTGCTGGGTGCCGCGGAGGGGCCCGCCTTCCCGGTGGCCCAGCACACCACCCTGGCGTGGTTCCCGGACCGCCGACGCAACCTTCCCGGCGCTCTGCTCAGCGTGGGCATCGCCCTCGGTGTGGTGCTCGCCGCACCGGGGCTGACCTGGGTGATCCAGCACCACGGCTGGCGCTCCGCCTTCGCCGCGGTCGCCGCCGCCGGCGTGGTGTGGGCGGCGGCCTGGGCCGTCTTCGGCGAGCACCGGACAGCGCACGGGGAAGCCCACAGCACCGGCACCGGCACCGGCAGCGGCACCGGCACCGGCGCCGGCAGCGGCACCGGCACCGGCACCGGAGCCGCCTCCGACAGCGGCGGCGAAGAGGGCTCGCACGCCCCCTGCTACCGCCGCATCGTGACCACCAGGACCTGGATCGGCGCCACGATCGGCTACTTCTGCACGTACTGGATGATCGCCCTGTCGCTGGTGTGGGTGCCCTCCTATCTGCACGACGGCCTGGGCTACTCCACCACGACCGCCGCCGGCCTGGTCGCCGGGATCTGGGCGGTCAGCGCCATGGCGCTGCTGGTGCAGGCGGGGGTGACCGGGTGGCTGCTGCGACGTGGCGTGAGCAGCCGGTGGGCCCGTGGGCGCGTCGGCGGCATCAGCCTCCTTGTCTCCGCCCTCGGCTGCGGCGCCCTGTCACAGGCCACGCGCGGGCCGGTCACCGTACTGCTCCTGTTCGTCGGCTTCGGCCTGTGCGGGGCGATGTCGACGGTCGCGGTGACCACGGTCGCCGAAATCATCCCGGCCCGTCGGCGTGGCGGCGCCCTCGGCCTGATGAACGCCGTGGTCACGACCGGCGGCCTGGTCGCCCCCGCCCTGACGGGATATCTGGTCGACACCCAGGGCAGCGCCGGCTACCAGCACGCCGTGCTCCTCGCGGCCGTACTGCTCGCACTGGGAGGCACGGCTGCCGTGACACTGATCGACCCGGCCCGCGACGCCCGGCTCCTGGCACCCTGACGATCGTCGCCGCCCGCTGCGCAGTGCCGTTCCCCGCGGACGGCGAGCGGAACGGACCCCGCGAGCCCGCACCCGACAGGCCGGTGGATCTCAGGTTCCCGGGTGACCGACCGCCCGGACGACCAGGTCCACCATGTCCTCCACGAAGCGTTCGTTGGGCAGTTCGCGTTCCGCCAGCAGGCGGTACAGCAGTGGCGCCGCCACCAGCGTGGCGGCCGAACGGATGTCGATGTCGGGCCGCACCTCGCCGCGGGCGATCCCCCGCTGAAGGATGCGGCGCGTCTCGGCCATCAACCGTTCCGTGTAGTCCACGTACTCCCCGCGGTCGCTGCCCGCCTCGGCGGCCGTTGCCATGAGTTCGGTCAGCAGCCGCGCCGTACCCGGCAGCCGGTACGCCGTCAAGCGCGCCGTCAGCACCTCGCGCAGCTCGGCCCGGACGTCACCCAGGTCCGGAACCGAGAGCGGGCCGATGCGTGACTCGGCCGCCGCAATGATCAAGGCTTGCTTGGAGGGCCAGCGCCGGTAAATGGCCGGTTTGCTCACCCCGGCGCGTGCGGCGACGGCGTCCATCGTCACCGCTTTCACGCCCTGCTCGGTCACCAGGTCGATCACCGCCTCAAGGGTGTCGTCCGTGACCCGCTCCTGCCGCGGTCGCCCCGGTCCCCGCCCGGCCTTCTGTGTCTGTGCCCCGACCATGCTCCGAGAATACGAGGCACCTGGAGCAGTTGTTGCCGGGGCGGTGGTACGACGGCACCTGGGAGCACGTCCAGAGAGGTCCGGGCACCCCTTCGAGGCAGTGATGTCGCCTGCACGACCGGGGGCGGCACTCGAGGAGGGCGAAAGCGCCCCATTCAGACGGCTGATGCCGTGGACGCCTCGGTACCGAGGGCCAACCCAACCCCGACGACGCTTCCCGAGTCCGCGGAGCGGCCCCCGGGCCGTGCGCGTTACCGCCGAGATCGCTCGCGCCGAAGTCGCTCCGCGCCTACCCCTTTGCCGCGCGTCTGTGAGCGGCCCGCCCACGCGCGGGTGGGCCTGTCAGGAGGTGAGGATGGAGATGCCGTCTCCGAGCAGTTTCAGGCCGAGGACGAAGAACAGGACGGCCATCACGGCGACATTGTGCTGAGCTGCCCAGTTCTTCCAGTCGCCGAGGGTGGTCTTGGCTCGCTCTCCCCCGAGGAGGAAGACTCCCAGCGGGGCCAGCAGGCCGAGGGTGGCGATCACGACGAAGATCGCCAGCGATGCGATCTGCTGCCCGACCGGCAGTCCGGCCGAGCCGATCGAGGCGCCCGCGGCGATGGTCAGCGGTGCGTTCTTGGCGTTGAGCGCGGCCAGGGCCAGTCCGAGTCCGAAGATCTTGACCGGCGTGAGGCGGTCGATCGCGCCCATCCACTTCGGCAGCTGCGCTTGCGAGGGGTCCCTTGGGCGCCGGTGCCACTGCCGGGCGCCGAAGAGGACGAGCAACAGACCCAGGGCGAGCTTGAGCGCTCCCACCCAGGTGGCCGGCTGCTTGTGGGCGGACGCGCCTGCCGGAGAGGCGATCGCCAGCATCACCGCACCCAGTGCAGCGAGTCCCAGGATCCAGCCGAGGGTGAACAGGACACCGTTGAGACGCCCTCGGGGCGTGGCAAGTATGAGGATGATGGCGATGATCGGGAGCGGACTGACCGCGACAGCCGCCGCGAAGCCAAGCACGTCGCCGAGAACTGCGCCCATGGTTGCCTCCGGGTGGCGATCCAGTGGAGTGGGCTTGGCGGAAGCGGGTGATCCGACCGGCTGTGCCGCGCAGCGGGTTGTTCCGTGACCGGCCGCACCGTTGTCTTCACGGCCGTGCGGAAGCGGCTCCCCCGAAAATGGCGACGCCCGCGTACCCGGCGCGTCCCGCCGCTTTCATCTTCCTGCCGCCGGCCGAATCTGTCCTCGGGAGCTTCGCGGGACGCGATGACCCTGGACCGGCCTTCCGCACGCGTTGCTGCCGTCTCCGAACCGGCTCGGCAAGCCGGCATCCGAGACAGCTTCTCCTTCTCCAGTACGGTGACATTCTCCTTCTCAGTACGGTGACAGCGACACCGCACGGAACGTAATCGTGCCTGGTGAGGAAACATGAAGTGAGAAGATGCGAGGCGGCGCGTCTGCGGTGAGCATTGCTGTGTGAGGGCGATGGCGCCTGATGCCCGAGCGCCTGGCGACCCTCGCACCGATCCTCGGCAGGAGAGCGTCGCGATGACTACGACAGGTGCAACCCAGCCGGCCTACCCTGAGCACCCGGGCCGGACGGATGGGGTCTCCAACGAGTTCACCGTTTTCACCAAGATCAAGCAAGGCGAGGCCGATGCATTGCGCGAGGACCTCGCCAGGCTGAGCGACGCGGCGAATGACGAGAACGTCCATGCGGCGCTGCGCCAGATCGGCACGCTGCATGACGCACGGCACGTCATTTTCGACAACGACACCAGGTTCATGTTCGCCAGCGTCTTCGACGGCTCCTGGGACACCTACATCGACGACTTCGCCAAGACGGTGGTCGGGGAACGCTTCGACAGGGTCTTCTCGCACAGCGAAGGGTTCCCCGGCATCAAGGATCCAGGGGTCAAGGACTGGTTCCTCGCCCACCAGGAGCCCGCAGGGGTCTTCGTCAGCGCCTATCCCGACCTGACCGTTCAGCAGATCTACAAGGACCACCGCGTGGACGACGCGTTTCAGAGGGTGCTGGACACCCCCGAGTTCCGCGCGGCGCTGGACGACCCGGCCAACGCGGATCTGGTGGCCACGCCGGCCTTCCAGCAGCTGCTGGAGGAAGCCTCAGCCTAGCGCCCGGACACCACCAACGCGCCGACACGGAACGTGATCTCCCGTGGTGGAGACGGTAAAGCGGACCGAAACGGACGCTTCCGAGGCCAGAGTCTTCCGGGAATCCGCCCCAGGTGAACGCATCGGCCAGAGCTGAAGATGCGAGGCAGCGCAACCGCGCTGAGCATTGACATGCGAGGGCGACGGCGACTCAGGTTCAGGCGCCTGGTGACCCTCGCACCGATCTGTGGCAGGAGATCCGACGATGACTCCGACACCAGGTGCACCGCAGTCAGCCCACCCCGACCGGCCAGGCGCGTCGGAAGGGGTGTGCAGCGAGTTCACCGTATTCGCCAAGATCAAGCCGGGGCATACGGAAGCGCTGCGTGAGCTGCTGGCCGATATCGAGGGGAAGTCGGCCGACGAGGGGAACCGCGCGGCGATACAACAGATCGGCACCCTGCACGACGCACGGTACGTGATCTTCGAAAACGGCACCCGGTTCATGTTCGCCAGCGTCTTCGACGGTTCCTGGGACACGTACATCGACGACTTCGCCAAGACGGTGGTCGGGCAGGTCTTCGAAGAGGTCTTCTCGCACACCGAGGGGTTCCCCGGCATCAAGGATCCAGGGGTGAAGGAGTGGTTCCTTGCCCATCAAGCGCCCGCAGGGGCTTTCTTCAGCGCCTATCCGGATCTGACCGTTCGGCAGATCTGGAGGGACCACGAAGTGGACGAGGCGTTCGAACAGGTGCTGGACACCCCTGAGTTCCGGGCGGCGCTGGAGAACCCGGCCAACGCGCAGTTGGTGGCCACACCGGCCTTCCGGCACCTGCTCGAGTTGGCCGCAAGCTAGGCAGGTCGCGAGCGGCACACCCAGCACTCACCACCGACCCGATGCTGACGGACCGCGTCGGCGGGCGCGGGCCACCCACCGACGGCTGCCAAGGCCACGACTGATGTGGAGCACAAGGCATCATGAACACGACAGCAGATGGCAGCGCGGGCACCGTACGCGTCGAGATCGATGACATCCAGAGCGGAGCGCTGCGGCCACGGCCCGTCCCGTACGAGGGGAAGTACCTCTTCCTGCGCGTCGATGACCGACACGCCGGGCGCGCCCTGCTGCGGCGGCTGCTCCCGCTGACCGCGGCCGGCCTGCCCAGCACGGACCGGAGCCAGGATGCCTGGGTTGCCGTGGCGTTCACCTACGAAGGGCTGCGGGCCCTGGGGGTGCCCCAGGAGTCGCTGGACAGCTTCCCGCAGGCGTTCCGCGAGGGCATGGCCGCTCGGGCGGAGCTGATCGGCGACGTGGGCGAGAGTGCGCCGGCCCACTGGGAGGCGCCGTTCGGAACGGGCGATGTCCACATCGCGTTGAGCGCCCTCTCCTCCGACGCCGCGCAGCTGGACAAGGAGCTGGAGCGGGTCCGGGTCGCGTTCGAGGACACGCCCGGTGTCCAGGTGATCTGGCAGCAGGAGGTCCGCCAGCTCCCGACCGGGCGCACCACCTTCGGTTTCCGTGACGGCATCAGCCATCCGAACATCGAGGGCGTCGGACTGCCCGGCTCCAACCCACAGGAAACCCCCATCAAGGCCGGCGAGTTCATCCTCGGCTACCCCGACGAAACCGGAAACCTGCCGCCCATGCCCCAACCCGACGTGCTGGGGCGCAACGGCACCTACGCGGCCGTGCGCAAGGCCCATACCAACGTGGCCGCCTGGCGCCGTTACCTGCGGGCGAACACCTCCAGCGCCGAGGAGGAGGCCCTCCTGGCGGCGAAGATGGTCGGACGGTGGCCCAGCGGAGCACCACTGGCGCTGACCCCGGAGCACGACGATCCGGAACTCGCGGCCGATCCGCACCGCGTCAACAACTTCCTGTACCGGGAGAACGACGACCGCGGCTTCCGGTGCCCCGCCGGTGCGCACATCCGGCGCGCCAATCCCCGTGATTCCACCATCATCGGCGACGCGCGGATGCACCGCCTCATCCGTCGCGGCACCACCTACGGTCCACCGCTTCCCGAGGGCGAACTGGAGGACGATGGCGCCGACCGTGGCCTGGTCGGGGTGTTCCTCTGCGCACATCTGGAACGGCAGTTCGAGTTCATCAAGGCTGAGTGGATGAACGACGGCAACTTCATCGGGTACCCCGGCGAGAAGGACGCGGTGGCCGGGCATCACGGCGGAACCGGCACCCTCACCATCCCGGAGAAGCCGGTCCGGCGCCGCTTGCAGAACCTGCCCAGCTTCGTGGTCACCCGGGGCGGCGAGTACTGCTTCGTACCGGGTCTGCGCGCCTTGCGCTGGCTCGCTGAGCTGGAGGACTGAGGGCGGTTTCCACCACGGTCTTCGAGGAGGGTTCGACACCATGGCAGCACGGTTCGTCCGCTATACGCCTGACGTTGAAGCCGACGATCCGGACTTCGACCGCAACGTGCAGACGGTGATCAGCAAGACCGAGAACTACATCGCCGACTCCGTCGAAGCCGGTGGCACCGGCCGGGCCCTGCGAGATGCCCATGCCAAGGGCTACGGGCTGGTCCGAGGGGAAGTGGAGATCCTGGAC
The DNA here is from genome assembly GCF_040702065.1 of Streptomyces sp. NPDC086777. Taxonomy (NCBI): domain Bacteria; kingdom Bacillati; phylum Actinomycetota; class Actinomycetes; order Kitasatosporales; family Streptomycetaceae; genus Streptomyces; species Streptomyces sp. NPDC086777. The sequence continues at coordinate 87,374 of NZ_JBFBJI010000009.1, forward strand.
GGGCTACCCCCCGAGTACGCCCAGGGAATCTACGCGACTCCGGGGACCCACGACGCGCTCATCCGCTTCTCCAACGGCTCGCCGCACGCCGGAGCCGACGCACGCCTGGGTGCCGCCACCGGCCTGGCGCTGAAGATGTTCGACATCCCCGGCCCGACCCTGCTGGAAGACGAACCGGACACGGGCACCTTCGACTACGCCAACATCAACGGACCGATCTTCTTCTGCAACACCGTCGAGCACTACCTGTTCATCCAGGAACTGTTCCTGACCGCGCCGGCCTACTTCGCTCAGGGCCGACCCGGCATGCATCGTTTCTTCGCCGATTTCGTGACCGGAATGGGAACGCTGGACCAGGACAACTGGGCGTGGGACGAGTTCCTGGCCTTCCTGCGCCTGTCGAAGACCCCTCCCGCGAACATACTGCTGTCGAGCTACTGGACGATGGGCGCGGTCCGGCACGGCGACTACATCGCCAAGGTCCGCTTCACCCCCGACCCGGCCGCCGCCGCGACGGTGGTCCGCCGCGACATCGACCCGACCTCGGCGGCGGAGGTCTTCCGCCCGGCCCTGCAGGCCGAGCTGCAGGAGCGGCCCTACGCCTTCGACATCCAGGTCCAGCTCTGCACCGACCTGGAGCGCATGCCGGTGGAGGACCTCACCGTGGAGTGGCCCGAGAAGCTCTCGCCGTCCGTCACCGTGGCCAGACTGCGGCTGCCGCAGCAGGACATCTCCAGCCCGGAAAACCTGGAGAAGATGGACGCACTGTCCTTCACACCCTGGCGGGTCACCGCCGAGCACGCACCCCTCGGCAACATCATGCGGGCCCGCAAGGAGGTCTACCGGCACTCCTCCATCGCACGCCACAAGCTCAACCAACAGCCGCGCAAAGAGCCGCGCAGCGCCGACGAGGTGCTTGGCCCATCCCGGTGAAGCCGTCCGGCGGCACGGCAAGACCCATTCCTGCAGACACCCGAGCGGGCGTCGCGGATCGCGGATCGCGGACCAGGCGGTGGCCTTCCTGGCCACTGCGGCAATCGCCGTCGTCCCTGTGGTCCCCTCGAACGGGCCGGTCATGGTCTGGACGCCTGAACACACCGGCCTCTTCCTCGACCACGCCGCGGAGGACCGCCTCTACGCGCTGTTCCACCTGATCGCCTGCCGCGGACTGCGACACGGCGAGGTATGCGGGCAGAAGTGGACCGACACCAACCTTTGATGCCGGTCTCATCACCGTCGCCAAGCACCTCGACGTGGACGGCTGGGAGGTATGGGAAGTGTACGAGGACGACCCCAAGACCGACGCCGGCACTCGCACCATCGCGCTCGGCTCCGACACGGTCCAGGCCCTCGAGCGGCACCGCGCCCGGCAGGACAAGGCCGCGAGGAATGGGGGAGCGCCTGGGTGGGAACCGAACGCGTCTTGACCAAGGAGAACGGCGAGATGTTCCCCCCGCCAACGTCACCCGGCGCTTCGTCGAACTGGGCGAGGAAACCGGCCTCCCGCCGATCCGGCTTCACGACCTCCGCCACGGCGCGGCGACCCTCGCCCACGCCGCCGACCTGAAGGACATCCAGGAGATGCTCGGCCACTCCTCGGTCACCACCACGGCCGACACTTACGAGCCTGCTCCCTGAAGCGGACCTGGTGATCGCGGAGTCCGAGGCCGGGCAAGAGCCCTCCCTGGGGGATAAAATCGCAGGTCAGCGATCCAGCGCACCTTCGGTGCGCGCCGGGGGCGTGGTAAATGCCGTGGCGCGCTGAGGTGTTTCCTGTCTGCCCTGAGGGGGGTTGATGCCGGTCCGGGACGCTGGTGGGGTTCGTTCCGGCCGAAGCCGATTGCTCTGTGATGCCGGTGAGCTCGCAGGTCAGCGTGGCGCTGAGGGCCGTCCACGGGAACCGTGGAGTGTTGCTGCGAAGCACGGGCGTCAGAATTCCTGTTTCACCCTGGCCCTCCCGGAACGGCGTACCGCCTGGCCGTTCGTGAGGGAGGGAGCGGGGCCGTGGACGTGCTGCACGAACGCTGCGCCGGTGTGGACGGGGCTGGAGATGTCCTGCTGTGGCAGCCGCAGTCTGGCCACGGTGACGGACGGCGAGAGCTTCTCGGGCCACTCCACGGTGAGGTCATCCACGGGCATGCGCTCCAGGTCGGTGCAGAGCTGGACCTGGATGTCGAAGGCGTAGGGCCGCTCCTGCAGCTCGGCCTGCAGGGCCGGGCGGAAGACCTCCGCCGCCGAGGTCGGGTCGATGTTGCGCCGGACCACCGCGCGACAGGCGGCCCAATCAGGCAGGCTGATCAGCGACCCGAGGCGTGTCGATCCTAGAACGGCGGCCCGAAAGAGGTGGGGACATCCGAAGCCAGTCGCAGAGCCTTCCGGACGTCCCGCTGGTACGTGTAGGCAGGGTGTGGCCAGGCGTCGTCAGAACGGGCCCAGTAACTGTTGTCCGAACGTGCCGCCACAGCCTTGCGCCACAGCTCGGCGCTCTTTCGAAGCTCCCCGACGTAGGCGGTGACCTTCGGCCTGGCGCCGGCAGACCAGTTGGCGACATTGAGACCATCAGCCTCATGGTCCAGCGCGGCCGCCATCTTTGCAGCCCAGACGCGATTGGCGGCCGTGCTGCCCAGGTGCGGATAGGTCTTGAAGACGCGCGCGGAGGCCAGTTCCAGCCTGAGGAAGGCAAGCTGGTCTGCTGCCAGGCCGGTCTCCTGCTCGCGTACGCTGCCAGTGGTCTGACCTCCCGTGTCCGCCGCAAAACAGGTGACGGTCCTGGTACCCGACTGCTGGACCTCACGGGTCGGGTAGTAGTAGTTGATGCCCATCGTGTGGGGCAAGGACCAGTCGTCCATGACGTAGTCGGTCAGACGATCGCTGCACCGGTGGTATGACCGTTTGGCGAGGACGTCGTCGGCGCCGCTGGACCCGGTGAGAGCGACCGTGGCGAACACTTCCCCGTCATGTGGCCGGGAGCACGACACGGGTACCGCGGAGTAGACCTCTTTGTGCTGCGAGCTGGTGAAGCAGTCGCCCACCGCGAGGCTTACGGCCGACCGGTCCCCTGCGCCAGACATCCGCTTATCCGGATTTTCGTCGGTGTCACCGGCGATCGCCCTGCTGATCAGGCTCATCGCCAGCACGACCCCACCGAGCGCCAGCACACCCACGATCGCCAGGTTGCGGCGCTTCTGGTTGCGCTTGGAGCCGGGCTCAGACGGCGCGGGCAGCGGTACGGCGGACATGGGTCTCCGGTCGACTTCGGCAAACACGTATGCGGAGCCGGATCTTCGCACACGACCAGGCATCTCAGTCCCCCCCAGTGCGCATTTGACTCCCGCCTGATCTGGCCAACGACGAGCCTTCGCCACGTAGAGCCACTGGCTTTGGTTTATGTGATCGACTCATGGCCCCGGCCCTATCCACCAGTTGGCGCGCGTCGGCGCAGCGCGGTTGAGCGGGCCGGAGGCAGGAGCGGCGCGCAGCCGGGGCTTGACGATGTTCTGACGCGGGGCCGGTTGACCCCGCGTTCCGCACGGCGTTGGATCTTCCCTGCCTGTGCGGGTTCGGGGAGGGAGAGCTGGGACGATGACTGGGGACACCGGACCTGGGCTGATAAGGGTGGTGTACTTCGAGCAGACGTCTGCGTTGATGATGGGCGCGGGCGCGGTGTTGTCCGAAGGGTTGTTGCTGGTCTTGATCGGGACGACTCACCGGCTGGAGACCCTGCTGGTGGGCACAGTTGCGGTCACTCTGGGGTGCCTGGGGCTGCTGCCGCTCGGTTTCCGTCTACCCGCCCGTCTCCGCCGCAAGTACGAGCAGGCCGCGCAGATCGACAGCGCCGACGAACCGCACGCTGGCCAGGATGCGGCGCGACGGCTGTCGCTACGGCGCACGGCCGGATTCGTCGGGGCGGGAGGCTGCTGGATGGTGCTCATCGGCGTTACGTTCCATCAGGTGATGCCGCCCGTCATGTTGATTCCGGCAGCCCTGGCTGCGTGGGTGCGGTCCCGGGCGACAGCGGACTGGGAGCGGGAGAACGGTGCAGCCCTATGGCAGGGCGTACCCGGTGTCCTGGGGGCCCGAGGCCCGGTATTCCGTGTGCCTTCAGGCGGCGGGATGTGAATGATGCCTACGCTCCGCTCTCATGAACGGAACGAGTTTGGAAGATCGCGTACGTGGATGGAGCCTGGCCTGCGAAGTTGCTGACCTGCGATGTCATGCGGGATTTCCTGTGGCTTCCCCCTGTTCACCGGGGCCTCCGCTGGTCTGACCTCGACCTCGACAACCGCGTTCTCTACGTCCGCCACCAGGTCCAGCGTCGCCGTGGCGTCCTGTACGACGACGACCCGAAAAGCCGCCGTCGCCACGCCGTTCCGCTGCCCGCCCTCTGCATCGCGCCCCTGCGCCGGCACCGCGTGCGGCAAGCAGGCGCCCGGACCAAGGCGGGGGAGAGGTGGCAGGCGTCGGACTACGTCTTCGCCACCCGCACCGGCCGCCCCGTCGAGCCGCGCAACCTCTACCGCTCCTTCACCCGCGTCGCCGAGTGCGCAGGCCTCCGCGTCATCCGCCTGCACGACGCCCGCCACGGCACCGCCACCCTCCTCACGTGCGGCTGGAGTCGCGCCCCGCGTCGTGATGGAGATCCTCGGGCACTCCCAGATCAGCATCACCATGGACGTGTACATGCACGTCAGGCAGGACACCCAGCGCGAGGCCATGAGCCACATGGACCGTCTACTGCGGAAGAGGCGCCCCGGTCGCGACCGACCGCGCCCGTTGATGTCAAAACTGGACGTCAAAGGCCCCGGACCAAGATCGGTCCGGGGCCTTTGCGCTGGTGCCCCCGGCAGGATTCGAACCTGCGACACCCGCTTTAGGAGAGCGGTGCTCTATCCCCTGAGCTACGAAGGCGGGGTGTGGCCGCCATCGAGGCGGTCCATGACAGCGTAGCGGATCAGTGAACGGCGGTGGGGTGTGGCGGGGGGTTCGGGTCAGGTGGGGAGGCGGGATGCGGTGTTCCCTGTTGGTGTGTTCTGTGTGGTGGTGGCGGCCCGGAAAGTGACCGAGGTGCCCGAGAAGTCTGCGGACAGGCCGGTCTCCGTGGTGGTGAGGGAGCGCAGGTGCAGGCCGTCGGGGATGTTCCGGAGTCGGAGGGGGTGGTCGAAGGCCGCGTCCAGGACGGCCTCCGCAGCCGCAGCCAGCGGGCCCGCCGTGACCTTGAAGTTCTTCAAGGCGATGCGGTTGCCGGAGGCTGCCGAGAGGGTGGTGGTCGCGCTGACGGTGTTGCCGAGGGGGAGGGCGACGGTCGCCCTGAGCTGATTGGGGCGGCTGCCCTGGGAGACCGGCAGACCGAGGGCGTGGGAGATGTCCGTGTAGGTGAGGTGGGCGGTCGCCCGGGCCGAGCGGGCCCGGGCCTCCCGGTCGTCGTCGGACTTCGTCAATCCCGTGAGGTGCAGGGAGAGTTCGCTGACGGGCAGGGGGTCGGTCGTGTCGTCGGCGGGGACGTCGTGGGCGGTGATGTCCACGTCCCGCAGGCTGCCGGCGGCGATCTGGGTCAGGACGGGGAAGCCGTGCACATGGACCTCGGGCAACAGCGGGGTGTGCATGCCCTGCTGGAAGGCCTTCGCCGCGCGTGACTCGACCTGTGCGGCCAGGAAGCGGTCGACGGCGACGGGCAGCAGGACGAGGAGGAGCAGGAGGGCGGCGACGACGGGCCGGCGCCGGTTGCTGCGGGGTGCTGCGGGCGGCTCGTACGCGGTGTGGGCGTCGTCGGGCTCGTAGGTCTGCCGGTAGAGGGGGCGTACGGGGTGGGCTCGTACGCGTTGGGCTCGTGTGGGTGGGGCTGATGCATCGGGGTTCCTTCAGTGGGCGGTGTACAGGCGGCGGACCGTGGTGGTGGCCAGGTCGTCGTCGACGCCGGCGGCGATCAGGGCGGTGGTGGCGGCGGTGGGGACGTCGTCGGGCCAGGCGTGTGCGTTGGCGGTCTCCAGGAGGGACAGCAGGCAGGCCTCCAGGGCCCGGCTGAGCGGGCCGGGCGGGACGGTGGTGTGGACGGCGCCCTGCCGCCGGCCCCGGGCGAGGATGCCGGCGACCGCGGTGCGGGCCGGTGCGAGTACCTCGTCGACGCGGTGGGCGCCCAGGTCCTGGCGGGCCAGGTTCACGAGCACGCGGTAACGGTCGGCCGCCGGCCACAACGTGAGGACGAAGCGGGCCAGGGCGGTGGCCGCGTCGGGGGACGGGGTGCGGGTCGCCTCGCTCGCGAGCCGGATCGCCTCGGCGGCGTCCGCGGCGAGCCCTTCGACGAGCGCGGCCCGGCCGGTGAAGTGGACGTACACGGTTCGCCGGGCCACCCCGGCGGCCTCGGCGATGTCGGCGAGGGTGCAGTCGGGGTCGCGGGCGAGCTCGCGCCGGGCCGCTTCGAGGATGCGGGTGCGTGCGCTGGGGCGGGGGCGGAGGCCGGGGGGCACGGCGGTACCTCGGAGCCGGAGGGGGGTGGGTCTCGATAGTTGCACATGTATGGGTAATAAATTAGCGTGCACATGGATGGGCAATTAAGTGAGGCCCTTGTACCCCCCACGTCCCTGGGAGACTCCCGTGCCGTTTCTTGCCAACACCCCCGTCGAGAAGACGGGCGAGCCGTATCCACGGCGCTGGTGGGCCCTGATCGTGCTGTGCCTGAGCCTGTTGATCGTCGTGATGGCGAACACCTCGCTGATCGTGGCCGCGCCGGACATGACGACGGACCTGGGGCTGAGCAGCAGCGATCTGCAGTGGGTGATCGACGGGTACACCGTCCCCTACGCCGCGCTGATGCTCGTGCTCGGTTCGATAGGGGACAAGTACAGCCGCCGGGGTGCCCTGGTCCTGGGCCTGCTGGTCTTCGCCGGCGGGGCGGTCATGGGCAGCCAGGTCCACCACACCGACCTCGTCATCACCGCCCGGGCGGTGATGGGCGTCGGGGCCGCCGTCGTCATGCCGGCCACGCTGTCGCTGCTTGTGGCGATCTTCCCGCGGCATGAGCGGGCCAGGGCCATCACCGCGTGGACCGCCACGTCCGGACTGGCCATCGCGGTCGGGCCGCTGGTCGCCGGGTGGCTGCTGGAGGACCACGCCTGGGGGTCGACGTTCCTGATCAACGTCCCGATCGCCGTCGTCGCCGTCTTCGGCGCCCTCGCGCTCGTGCCGCCGTCCAGGGCGGAGAAGCCCGGCCGGATCGACTACGTCGGCGGGCTGCTGTCGATCGTGTCGGTGGGCAGTCTGGTCTACGCGACCATCGAGGGACCGCACTTCGGCTGGGGCAGGGGCCCGGTCACCGCGGCCGTCGTCGCGGGTGTCGGCCTGTCGGCCTTCGTGGGCTGGGAGCTGCGGCATCCGCAGCCGATGCTGAACGTGCGGATGTTCGCCCGGCGCCCGTTCTCCGGGTCGATGCTCGCGGTGCTGTTCTTCTTCTTCGGCACCTTCGGCGCGATCTACTACGCCACCCAGTTCCTGCAGTTCGTCCTCGGCTACAGCGCGCTGGAGACCGGCGTACGGCTGCTGCCGCTGGCCGGGGCGGTCTTCCTCGGCGCCGCGATCACCGGGCGGCTGACGCCGAAGCTGGGCATGAAGCCGATGGTGGTGGCCGGCATGGCGGTCGGCACCGCGGCCGTCTTCCTGCTCACGCGGATCGACAAGGGCTCCGTCTACACCGACTTCCTGCCGACGATGACGATGCTCGGCTTCGCGATCGGCCTCAGCGTCTCCCCGGCGACCGACACCATCATGGGCTCCTTCCCCGAGTCGGAGCTGGGGGTGGGCGGCGGCGCCAACGACACCGCGCTGGAACTCGGCGGCTCGCTCGGCATCGCGATCCTCGGCTCACTGCTCGGTACCGCCTACCGGGACAGGCTGACCGGCCTGGTCGGGGGCCGGCTCCCGGCGGCCGCGCTGGACACCGCCAAGGACTCCGTCGGCGGCGGGATCGCGATGGCCGAGCAGGTCGCGAAGAACCCGGCCGCCGGCGGGCCGCAGCAGGCCCGGGCGATGCTCGACGCCGTCCACGAGGCCTTCGCCCACGGTGTCGCGCAGACCAGCCTGATCGGCGGGGTCATCATGGCCGCCGGGACGATGATCGTCCTCGCAGTGCTTCCCGGACTCCGGGGCGGGTCCGGACCCGGGCAGGACGCCGGGCAGCCGGAGAAGGAGAAGGAGAAGGACCGGGCGGGCGTCGCCTGAGCGGCGAACCGCGCCCACCCCAGTCGGACCGTGCCTGAGCGGCGTACGGTCCCGGACCGGACGGTACCGGGAGGGACGCCCGGCATCGTCCGCAGCTCGCGCGCCCGCCCGCCCGCCGGCCCGCCAGCGGAGCCCACTGGCCCGAGCGCGCCGGCATCGAGCGCGTCGGCACCGAGGCCGTCGACACCGAGCACGTCGACACCGAGTCCGTCGGCATCGAGCCCGCGGGCCCTCTGCCCCGGGCCGTCGGCCCGAGCCTGCCGACGCACCGGCCCGAGCCCGTCGGCTTACCGGCCCGAGCCTCTCGGCCGACCGGCCCACCTGCCCAACCCCGCCGGCCCGTGTCCGCCGGCCCGTGTCCACCGGCCCTCCGCCCCCCGTCAGGACAGCGGTACGTGCGTGAAACGCGACGCGATGTGGAGGTCGTCCTGGATCCGGGACGCCGTGGCGTGCAGGGCGGGCAGTACCTCGGTCACGCAGTCGGCCAGGGTGCGGCGGGCCGCGTGGGTGGCCACGTTCACGGCGGCCACCGGGCGGCCCGCCCGGTCCCGTACCGGCACCGCGATCGACCGCAGGCCCGACTCCAGCTCCTCGTCCGCCAGGGCGTACCCGCCCGGCCCGGCGTGGCCCAGCAGAGCCCGGCCGAGCGCCGTACGGATCGCCGGCAGGCGGGTGCCCACCGTGATGTCCACCGTCAGGACCCGGCTCGCGGCCGCCACCGCCACGTACTGGATCTCCACCGGCTCGGTGCCCGGGACGCCCGGGACCGGAACCGCCAGCGCCGTCGGCTCGTCGAGCAGGTCCGCCAGGGCGCGCAGCCGGGGGGCCGCGAGGCGGGACAGGGTGGTGCGGGACAGCGGGGGGTAGCCCAGGGACAGCACCCGGGGGGTGAGGGTGAACTCGCGGCCGTCCGCGGACACCAGACCCAGGTGCTCGTACGTGATCAGCGCGCGCCGGGCCGTCGCCCGGGCCAGGCCCGTCGCCTTCGCCACGTCGGTCAGGGTCAGTGCCGAGCGGCCCGCGCCGAACGCGGTGAGGACCGTCAGGCCCCGGGCCAGCGACTCCACGAAGTCGCGGCCGAGTTCGTGCTTCGAGGCGGTGGTCCAGCCCGCGAGGCCGGAGGGCGGCGGCCCCGGCTCCGCCGGCCGGGCCCCGGCCGCGCGCAGCTCCGCCTCCATCGCCGTCACCGCCGTACGTAGCCGGGGGAGCAGGGTCTCGCGCAGGTCCGCCGCCGTGTGGCGGCTGGTGTGGCTGACGACACTCGCCACGCACGCGACCCGTCCGGTGTCCGGTTCGCGCACCGGTACGGACACCGCGACCAGCCCCGGTTCGACCAGCTGGTCGTCCAGGGCCCAGCCGCTGTGCCGGGCCGCCTCGGTCCGCGCCTCGAAGTCGTCGGCGGCGGCCGGGTTCCGGGGCGGTACGGCGGGGAAGCCCGCGTCGGCCGGGTCCGCGGCGCGCCTCGCCCGCCAGGCCGCCCACTCCCGTTCCGTCCACTCGGTCGCGAACAGCGGGCCGGGGGCGGTGCGTTCGGCCGGCAGCAGGTCGCCGATGCGGAAGCTGACGGACATCGCGCGGCGCCGGGTCGCCTGGTGGATGAACCGGATGCCGTCCCGGTCGGCGACCGCGAGGGAGACGGACTCGTCCAGTTCGTCGGCGACCGCGTCGGCGTGGCCGTCCAGCAGCGTGGGCAGGCGCAGGGCGGCCAGGTAGGCGTTGCCCAGCTCCATCACGCGGGGGGCGAGCACCGCGTCCCGGCCGTCCTGGCGGACGTATCCCATGCGGGCCAGCGTCGCGGTGATGCGGTCCACCGTGGAACGGGCGAGGCCGGTACGCCGTTCCAGCGCGCTCGCGCTCAGCGTCCCGCCGGCCTCGGTCAGCGCCACCAGTACCGCCACGCCCCGGATCAACGGCGCCACCGCCTCGGCAGGCGGTTCGTGCACCACGGGGACGGAGGGCAAGGGGGCGGTCATCTACTCTCCGGCTCCGGTACGACGGTGTGCGCGATCCCAGTGGTCCCAGTGCTCCCACTGATCCCAGTGATTCCACTGACCCCAGTGATTCCACCCGACCTCAGTGGTCCCACAGAACTCACCGGTCTCAGTGATCCCACCGGTCCCGGCGCTCCCACCGATTTCGGCGTCCTCCGGTACGGCACGACCTTCGCACGGCGATCAGCGCACGCCTACCGTAAACCGTGGCCCGCCCGGCCGGCGCCGGGTCCGGCGACGGACCCCGGGCGGCTCACCCCCGCTCCACCCGCACCTGGTAGTTCCCCTCCCCGTCCACCCCCGTCACCTGCACCTCGATCCCGTGTGCGGGGTCCTTGAAGCTCTCGCCGGGTCCGAACGGGGCGTCGGAGAGTTCCGCCTGGACGTTGGGGCTGTGGGTGCAGCCGCCGCTGTCGCGGTGGGCGTCGTACACCTTGATCGGTCCGCGGCCGGTGTCGACGTTCGCGTCGACCTTGTATATGAGGACGCCGGGGCGGCAGATCTCCTCGTCGTTGCCGCCCTTGGCGCGCACCTCCAGGGCGTAGCCGGTTTTGGCGTCGACGGGGACGAAGACCAGTTTCCGGCCGCCGGGGCGGGAGAGGGGGGCCAGCGTGAACTCGGTGCCGCCGCGGGCCGCCGCGCAGCTGACCTGGTCGGGGTCGAGCCAGCCCAGCTTCCACTTGTGCCAGGCGAGGAGGTCGTTGTCGGCGCCCCAGTCCTCGCTCATGATGTCCCAGTGCCCGACCGCGCCGCCGCCCTCCTGGGTGTAGAGGTCGGGCAGGCCGAAGACGTGGCCGTTCTCGTGGGGGAGGACCCGGTAGCCGGTGCGGGCGTAGGAGCCGGAGCCGTCGTCCTGGCGGGAGTAGACGAAGGAGGCGTTGGCGACCGGCGTGCCGTCGGCGACCGGGGCGTCGCCGTTGCCGGCGAACGTCACGGACAGCACGGTGTCCAGGGCGGAGGGGCCGGCGTTCGGGGTGACCAGGACGTTCAGCAGGTCGTACGACCGGAAGTCCACGTCCGGGTCGGCGGCGGCCACGATGTCCTGGACGAGCTGCCGGTAGCCGGGGTCGAAGGGCGCGCCGCGCTCTATGCCGTAGTCGCTGAACGCCTTCGGCATCCGCAGCCAGTGGTCGATCGGGGCGGCGGGCTGGTAGTCGAGCTTGCCGTAGGAGGCGGTGCGGAACCAGTCCTGGGTCTGCGGGAAGAACTCGTGGTAACGGTCGAGCGCGTTGCCCTGGCCGGGCGCGTCGGGGAAGTCGACCATCAGCGTGAGGGCGTGCACGGTGCCGGTGGAGCGCGAATAGCCGGCGGGGGTGGGGACGCCCTCGGTCATCTGGATCTCGTGGGCGCCGCTGATCATGCAGGGGCCGTAGACGGAGTTGCGGGCCAGCGCGATCGGGCCGGCGCCGGCCGGGGTGGGAGCCGCCGTGAGGTGCCCGGTGCCCGCCGAGGTGCCGACCGCGAGGATCAGCGCGGTCACGGCGGCGAGGCAGACCGCACGGCGGTGGCGTATGCGGCGGCCGGGGCGTGGGCCACGACCGCGGGACGGGGCCGGGGCCGGGCGACGGGACGACGGGGTACGACGGCGCGGCGAGGTACGGCGGTGCGCGAGGTCCGTGAGGCTCAGGAGGTCCGCGAGGACCACGGGTATCCGGCGGCGGGCGGGTGTACGGCGGCTGGGCTGCGGCTGCATGCACGGACCTTTCGCGCCACGGCAGCCGCCGGTCTCGGGCTGCACCCTCTGGATCACCCTGTGTCGGCCGGGCGGCGGGCGCGCGCTGGAGGGGCCGATCGTGGGATGCACCGGAGCGGCGGAGTGTGACCCAGGTCACGTGAAATTCATGGAAGGCGGGGAAATAACCGGGGACCGTTTCCCCGTTTGGAACTGTGTCCGCGCGAAACGGGGAGCGCCTCCCCGGATCGCGGAAACCTTCGGATCAGGAGTACGCCGTGCAGACCGCGACCGCCCTCCCCGCCGTGCGCAAGGCACCCCGGCCCCGCGCCGACGCCCTGCGCAACCGGGAGCGGATCGTCACCGCCGCCCGCGAGATGTTCACCGAGTACGGCCCCGACGTGCCGCTCGACGACATCGCCCGCCGGGCCGGCGTCGGCAATGCCACGGTGTACCGCAACTTCCCCGACCGTGACGCGCTCGTCCGTGAGGTCGTCTGCTCCGTGATGGACCGGACGTCGGAGGCGGCCGAGCTGGCGCTCGCGGAGACCGGGGACGCCTTCGGGGCGCTGGAGCGCTTCGTGCACATCTCCGCCGACGAGCGGGTCAGCGCGCTGTGCCCGATGGTCTCCAGCACCTTCGACCAGAACCACCCCGACCTGGAAGCGGCGCGTCGGCGGTGCGAGCAGCTGATCGAGCAGCTCATGGACCGCGCCAAGGGGGCCGGACAGCTCCGTCCGGACGTGGGCGTCGGCGATGTGATGATCGCCGTGGCCCAGCTCAGCCGGCCTCCGTTCGGCACCGACTGCCTGGTCGGCGACCGCTTCGTCCACCGTCATCTGCAGCTGTTCCTGGACGGCTTGCGGGCACCGGCCCGCTCCGCCCTGCCCGGCACGGCCGTGACCATGGAGGACCTGCGCCAGGCCTGAACGACCGAGAGCGACAGCACAGTCCCACAGGGACCGATCAGTTACCGACCGGACAGCGGTCTCACCTCACGCGGTCCCTGCTCCGCACCGACCAACACACCGTCTGCGCTTCACCGATCCCTTTTCCCGTCGGCCTGCCGTCGGCTCTCCGTCGGCTTTCCGCCTCTGATTCCGTCACTGATTTCCGTCACTGAAGTAATGAAGTCACGAAGTGGGTACCCCCATGTCTGAAACAGCCGCAAAGGCTCCCGGCGCACCGGCACCGGCCGGTGATGCCAACCGCTGGAAAGCGCTGGTCTTCATCGCGCTCGCCCAGCTGATGGTCGTCCTCGACGCCACCATCGTGAACATCGCGCTGCCCTCCGCCCAGACCGACCTGGGCATCTCCGACGGCAACCGGCAGTGGGTCGTCACGGCCTACGCCCTCGCCTTCGGCGGTCTGCTCCTCTTCGGCGGCCGGATCGCCGACCTGTGGGGCCGTAAGCGGGCCTTCGTCATAGGCCTGACCGGCTTCGCGGCGGCCTCCGCGCTCGGCGGCGCCGCGACCAGCGGCGCGATGATGTTCGGCGCCCGTGCCCTGCAGGGCGTCTTCGGCGCCATGCTCGCCCCGGCCGCGCTCTCCCTGCTCGCCGTGATGTTCACGGACGCCAAGGAGCGCGCCAAGGCCTTCGGCATCTACGGCGCGATCGCCGGTGGCGGCGGCGCCGTCGGCTTCATCCTCGGCGGTGTGCTCACCGAGTACCTGGACTGGCGCTGGACGTTCTTCGTGAACATCCCGTTCGCCATCGTCGCCGCGCTCGGCGCGTACTTCGTCATCCGTGAGCCGGAGGGCGGCCGCAACCGCAACCCGCTCGACATCCCCGGCGTGCTCCTGTCCACCCTGGGCCTGGTCTCGCTGGTGTACGGCTTCACCCGCGCCGAGTCCGACGGCTGGGGCGACGCCACCACCGTGGGCCTGTTCGTCGCCTCCGCGGTGCTGCTGATCGCGTTCGTCGTCACCGAGACCCGGGTCAAGGCCCCGCTGCTGCCGCTGCGCGTCGTCCTCGACCGCAACCGGGGCGGTATCTACCTCTCCCTCGGGGTCGCGATCATCGCGATGTTCGGCACCTTCCTCTTCCTGACCTACTACCTGCAGGTCATCAAGGGCTTCTCGCCGATCAAGACCGGCTTCGCCTTCCTGCCGATGATCGCGGGCATGATGGTCGGCTCCACCCAGATCGGCACCCGGCTGATGACCCGGGTCCCGGCCCGGGCGCTGATGGGCCCCGGCTTCCTGGTCGCCGCGGCCGGCATGCTGGTCATGACCCAGATCGAGATCGGCTCGTCGTACGCCTCGACGATCCTGCCCGCGATGGTGCTGCTCGGTCTCGGCATGGGTACGGCGTTCATGCCGGCCATGTCCCTGGCCACGCTCGGCGTCGAGCCCCGGGACGCCGGTGTCGCCTCCGCGATGGTCAACACCTCGCAGCAGGTGGGCGGTGCCATCGGTACGGCCCTGCTGAACACGATCGCCGCGTCCGCGACGACGTCGTACATCAAGGACCACATCGCGTCCGCCACCTCCAAGCCGCAGCAGCAGCTGGTCCAGATGGAGGGCGCGGTGCACGGCTACGCCAACGCGATCTGGGTCGCCGTCGGCATGCTGGTGCTGGCCGCGGTGATCGTGGTGAGCCTGGTCAACGCCGGCAAGCCGGAAGCCACGCCAGTGGCCTCCGGGGACGGCGTGGAGGACGAGGTGGCGGTCCCGGTGATCGCCCACTGAGCCTCTGAACGACCCACCGACGGACCGTAGGGGTACCCGCACGCGGGCCTGTCCCGAGCTCCTCAGCGGAGCCAGGGCAGGTCCGCGCCCGCTTCGTCGGGCTGCAGGCCCTCGGCGACGATCTGCATGATCTCGCCGAGGGCCTGCTGCTGTTCCGGCGTCAGCCGCTCGAACAGCGCCTGCCGTACGGCCGCCACGTGGCCCGGCGCGGTGCGCCGCAGCACCTCGGTGCCCTCGTCGGTCAGGACGGCGAACTGGCCCCGCTTGTCGGAGGGGCAGTCCTCCCGCCGTACCCAGCCGTTCTTCTCCAGGCGGGCGATGGCGTGCGAGAGCCGGGACCGGGTGATCTTGGCGTTCATCGCCAGCTCGGTCATCCGCAGCCGCCGTCCGGGCGCCTCGGCGAGGGCGACGAGCAGGCCGTAGTAGATGTGCGGCATCCCCGCGTCACGCTGGAGCTGGCGGTCCAGGTGGTCCTCCAGCAGGGTCGTGGCGTGCAGGTACGAGCGCCAGACGCGCTGTTCGTGGTCGGTGAGCCAGCGGCTCTGCGTGGTGGCGGATCCGGATGCCGTAGTCATGGGTCCCACTGTACGAGGCCTCTCCTTGAAACTTAAACAAGTGGGGCGTAAGGTGGCGCCAGAAAGCTTGAGATTTAAAACAGTCGCCTGGAGAGTCGAAGGATGGGGGCCGGGAAGGCAGCCCGGCGCCCGGAGGGAGCCGCCGCCATGTCCGCCGCCGCACCGGAGCGCATGCCCGCCCTCTATCTGAGCCACGGCGCCCCGCCGCTCGCCGACGACCCCGTCTGGCCCGGCGAACTCGCCGCCTGGAGCGCCGGCCTGCCGCGCCCCCGGGCGATCCTGATGGTCTCCGCCCACTGGGAGGAGGCCCCCCTCGCCCTCGGCGCCGTGCGGACCGTCCCCCTCGTCTACGACTTCTGGGGCTTCCCGGAGCACTACTACCAGGTGCGGTACGAGGCCCCCGGCGCGCCGGAGCTCGCCGAGTCCGTGCGCAAGCTGCTGCGCGCCCCCGGCACCCCCGTCCAGGACATCCCGGACCGCGGTCTCGACCACGGCGCCTACGTGCCCCTGGTGGAGATGTTCCCGGCCGCGGACATCCCGGTCCTGCAGATCTCCATGCCCACCCTGGACCCGGTCCGCCTGATGGAGATCGGCCGCCGGCTCGCCCCGCTGCGCGACGAGGGCGTGCTCATCGTCGGCTCCGGCTTCTTCACCCACAACCTGGCCGCCCTGCGCCACCTCGGCAGCGGCGTGCCGACCTGGTCCTCCGAGTTCGACGACTGGGGGCACCGGGCCCTGGAGAACCGCGACTGGGACGCCCTGCTCGACTTCCTCGACAAGGCCCCGGCGGGCCGCTACGCCCACCCGCGCACCGAGCACTTCGCCCCGCTCTTCGTCACCATGGGCGCGGCGGAGGCGGGCGGCGAGCTGGACGCGCAGAAGTCGGTGATCGACGGGTTCTGGATGGGAATGGCGAAGCGGTCCGTGCAGTTCGGGTGACGGGGACGGGTCCGCGGGGCCGGTGCGGCGGCTACAGCGGGCGCTCGTACCAGGCCACGTCCCAGTAGCGGCCGAACTTGCGGCCCACCTCGCGGTACGTGCCGACGTACCGGAAGCCGAAGCGCTCGTGCAGCCGGGTGGACGCCTCGTTCGGCTGCGCGATGCCCGCGTAGGCGCGGTGCAGGTCCTCGCCCGCGAGCGCGTCGAAGAGGGCCTTGTAGAGGAGCGTGCCGATACCACACCCTCCGGCGTCCGGGGCGACGTACACCGTGGTCTCCACGGACGTCGCGTAGGCCGGTTTCGCTCGGTAGGGGCTGGACGTGGCGTACCCGAGAATCTCCTGTGACTCCGCCGACGTGGCAACCATCAGGCGGTACGGGCCGTCTTCCGGGTGGGAGAGCAGCCACGGACGACGCTCTTCCGGCGTGAAGGCCACCGTGTCGAATGTGATGGACGTCTCACGAACGTAGTGATTGTAGATCTCGGTGAGGGTTACGAGGTCCCCCTCGGATCCCGGTCTGACCTGCACCTCTGTACGTTCCGACGGCACCGCGCCTCCTCACGTGGTCGCACAGGGTACTGCATGATCAGAAAAATCGGGGGGCAGCATGGGAATTCTGTCCGGATTCCAGTCGTTGTTTCCATCAGATGCCGGGCACTCGACGACAGTCCAGGGAGTTCCAGAAGTGGAGTTCCGGGGCGCTGCAGCCGAGGCGCCGAGCATTCGCTGAAGGACCGAGAAGAACCGACAGGACCACCCCGCCCGCCCACCATCGCAAGGGAGCACGCATGGCAACCCGTGCCGTCGCCCGTCGTCAGTCCGCCACCGGCGAGACGGCCGACTCGGCAAGCAGTGTTCGCGCCCATGGCGTTCGCGGCCATGGCGGCGAGATCGCCGACCGCGATCTGGTCGGCATGTACCTCGACGAGATCGCGCGCACACCGCTCCTCGACGCCGCCAAGGAAGTCGAGCTGTCCCAGACCATAGAGGCGGGTGTGTTCGCGCAGCAGGTCCTCGACGGCGAGGAGGAGTCCGCGTCCGACGCCACCCGTGAGGAGCTGGAGGCGCTCGTCGCCGCCGGTGAGCGGGCGAAGGACGTCTTCATCCGCTCCAACCTCCGCCTGGTCGTGGCCGTCGCCCGGCGCTACCCGCGCAGTGGCCTGCCCCTGCTCGACCTGATCCAGGAGGGCAACGCGGGCCTGGTGCGCGCGGTCGAGAAGTTCGACTACCGCAAGGGCTTCAAGTTCTCGACGTACGCCACCTGGTGGATCCGCCAGGCGATCACCCGCTCCATCGCCGACCAGTCCCGGACCATCAGGCTCCCCGTCCACCTGGTGGAGGAGCTCGGCCGGATCCGCCGCGTCCAGCGCGAGTTCAACCGGGAGCACGGCCGCGACCCGGAGCCCGCCGAGATCGCCACCGAGCTCGGCTCCACCCCGGAGCGCGTCGTCGACGTCCTCGACTGGGCCCGTGACCCGGTGTCCCTGAACATGTCGGTGGACGACGAGGGCGAGACGCAGTTCGGCGACCTCCTGGAGGACACGTCGGCGGTCAGCCCCGAGCAGTCCGTCCTGACCCTCCTGCGCAGCGAGGAACTGGACGACCTGATCGGCCGTCTGGACCAGCGCACGGCCTCGATCATCAAGATGCGGTACGGCATCGAGGACGGCCGCGAGCGCACGCTGACCGAGGTCGGCAAGGAGCACGGCCTGACCCGTGAGCGCATCCGCCAGATCGAGAAGCACGCGCTGCTCGAACTGAAGAAGCTGGCCCGCTCCACCGGGTTCGAGCCGGCCGCGTAAGGGGCCGCACGGGGCAGGGGGTTCACCGCGAGCGGGCTCGCGTGACCGGTGCGCGCGAGACCCCGCTCACGCGGGGCGCGTACGCCGGGTGGCGGAAGACGGCGCAAACTATGGCGCGGTACCGCCGCTTCACGGCTGCGCGTGTAGGGAACAACCACTCAGAGCCGGGGAGTCGAGGTCCAGGGCGGACCACTCCCCGCGAGGCCGTCGGCTCCTGACGGAGCGGCAGCCGCCGGCGGGCCACGGCACACCCGACGCCCGCTTGTCCACAAGCCACGTCCCGACGCACCATCCCCCCGGCGCCGGGACGCTCCCAGAGCCGGGCTCCGGCGCCCAACCCCCCCGGGTGCCGGAGCCCGGCTCCACTTCTGCGCGGGGCGGGCGGCGGCCGGATTTGCCCGGACCCGGCGCCGCCGGGCATGCTGAAACGGTGGTTCACCCCGTACCTGAACCACGGGGTGAACCACCGGATGGCAGATTCTGCCACAGCGGCATAGCCTGCCGAGGTGAGCACCCCCAGTACCACCGGCAAGACCCCCACGCAGGAGCCCGCCCCCCTCTCCCTCACGGAACGGCGCAAGGCGGAGACCCGCATGGAGATCGCCCGGGCGGCCGCGGGCCTCTTCGTACGGCGGGGCCTGCGGGCCACGCGCGCCGAGGACATCGCACACGCCGCCGGCATCGCGCCCCGCACGTTCTACCGCTACTTCGCCACGAAGGAGGAGGCGGTGGCCCCGCTCTACGCGGCGGGCGCCCGCCGCTGGGCGGAGGCGGTACGGTCGGCCCCCGCCTCCCTCTCCGTCCCCGAGGCCCTCGAACACGCCGTCCGGCACACCCTGACCCCCGACGCGGGGGTCTCCGCGGCCTCCTGGGAATGGGTCCGCACCCTGATCCACCTGGCCGACGCGAGCCCGGCCCTGCGCAAGGTGTGGGCCGAGGTGTGCCAGTCCTCGGACCGGCTCCTGACGTCGATCCTGGCGGAGCGGACGGGCGCCGCCGATGAGGCCGCGGCCCCGCCCGCCCGGCTCCGCTTCGCCGCGGCGGTGGCCGGGGCGGCGGTGCGGGTGGCCGTCGAATCCTGGGCCTCGGGCACGGCCGCCCCCACGGGGCCGCAGGGCCCGGCAGCCCTGGCCCTGCAGAACCTGGCGGCGCTACGGGGGTTCGCGTGGGAGGGGCTGGGCGGGTAACGGCCGCGGTCCGGCCGCGCGCCGCGGCGGGGGCTGATCGCGCAGTTCCTCGCGCCCCTGAAAGACACGGCTGCGGGCAGGCGTGCCGCGGGGCGGCACGGGTGGGCGCTGGGGGTACCCCCGACCGAAGACCGGGGGAGGCAGCCTGCAAGCGCCGGCAAGCGTCACCCCGCTCAGCCCCACCCACCCGCACCCCCTCACGAACCCCCGCCGCACCCCCCTCACGAACCCCCGGCCGCCCGACTCATCCGGCCCCCCAACTCCCTTACGCACGCGATCAGTTCCGGCGGTTCCCGGACCTCGAACTCGCACCCCGCCATCGCCAGCCGCACCGCCAGCCACTCCACCGGATCCCCGGTGTCCCCCCGCACCACACACCGGCCCTCGCCCCCTTCCTCCGCCACCGGCGTCCCCAGCCACCCCGGCAGCCGCGCCCCCACCTCCGCCACCGACCCGGCGAACGCGACGGTGTACCCGTACGTCTCCTGCTGCCGCTGGATGGACCGCCGCAGGAATTCCGCCGCGCTCCCCGTCGGCATCTCCCGCGGAGCGAACCGCGCGCCGGTGGCGAACGGCTCGCTCACCCGGTCGACCCGGAACGTCCGCCAGTCGTCGCGATCGAGGTCGTACGCCACCAGATACCAGCGCCGCCCCGTCGACACCAGCCGGTACGGCTCCGCCTGGCGCTGCGTCCCGCTCCCGTCCGCCGCCCGGTAGGCGAACCGCAACCGCTCCCGCCCCGCGACCGCCGACGCCATCACGGTCAGCGTCTCGGGCGCGATACTCGCCCCGTCCCCGCTGGTCAGCGGGGTGGTCGCGGCCTGGAGCGTGGTCACCCGGTGCCGCAGCCTGGCCGGCAGCACCTGCTCCAGCTTCGCCAGCGCCCGCACCGACGCCTCGTCCACCCCCGCCACGGCATGACCCGCCCCGGCGCGCAGCCCGACCGCGATGGCGACGGCCTCCTCGTCGTCGAGCAGCAGCGGCGGCATCGCCTTCCCCGCCACCAGCCGGTACCCCCCGTCGGCGCCCTTGCTGGCCTCCACGGGATACCCCAGCTCCCGCAGCCGGTCGATGTCGCGCCGCACGGTACGCCGCGACACCCCCAGCCGGTCGGCGAGCTCACCGCCGGGCCACTCGCGGGGCGTCTGGAGCAGGGACAGCAACTGGAGGAGCCGGGCCGGGGTGTCCGTCGTCATGCAGAAGAGGATGCCGTACCAGTAGGACAGGATCTGGCCTACTGCACTCCTACGGTACGAGCATGACTTCCACGGCCACAGACGCCCTGCAGGGGCGCGGGGAACTGCGCGACCAGCCACAACGAGCCGGCGCCGACACCACCACACCCACCCCGACGGCGCCCGGATCGTCGGCCTCCCCCGGTGCACCGCACCGCTGGCCGGCCCTGGCCATCGTCATGACCGCCGCCTTCATGGACCTCGTCGACGTCACCATCGTCAACATCGCCATCCCCTCCATCCAGCGAGACGCCGGTGCCTCCTTCAGCCAGATCCAGTGGATAACGGCCGGCTACGCACTCGCCTTCGCCGCCGGCCTGATCACCGGCGGCCGTCTCGGCGACATCCACGGCCGCAAACGGCTGTTCCTGATCGGCGTCGCGGGATTCACCCTCGCCTCGGCGCTCTGCGGCTTCGCCGCGAACCCGGAGATGCTCGTCGCCTCCCGCATCCTGCAGGGCGGCATGGCCGCGATGATGGTCCCGCAGGTCCTGTCGATCGTGCACGCCACCTTCCCGGCCCACGAACGCGGCAAGGTCTTCGGCCTGTTCGGCGCGATCGTCGGCCTCGGCGCGGTCTCCGGCCCGCTGCTCGGCGCACTGCTCACCGAGTGGAACCTCTTCGGCCTCGAATGGCGCCCGATCTTCCTGATCAACCTCCCGGTCGGCGTCGCCGCCCTCCTTCTCGGCCGCCGTTACATCAGCGAATCCAGGGCCCCGCGGGCGCTGCGGCTCGACCTCGTCGGCGTCGCCCTGGTCACCCTCGGCCTGCTGATGCTGCTCTACCCGCTGACCCGCGGCCGGGAGCTGGGCTGGCCGCTGTGGGGGTACGCGTCCATGGCCGGCGCGCTCGCGGTCTTCGCCGTGCTCGTCGCATACGAACGCCGCAAGGCCGCCCGCGACGGCTCCCCCCTCATCGAACCCTCCCTCTTCACGGTGAAGAGCTTCGCCGCCGGTATCGCCGTGCAGACCGTCTTCGGTGTCGCGCTCGGCATCTTCTTCCTGGTCTGGACGCTGTACATGCAGGTCGGCCTCGGCTGGAGCCCGCTGCACGCGGGTCTGACCGGGGTGCCGTTCTCGATCTCCGTCTCGGTCGCGGCCGGCCTGTCGGTGCAGAAACTGGTGCCGCGCTTCGGCCGCAGGGTGCTGCAGACCGGCGCCCTGCTGATGGGCCTCGGCGTCCTGCTCTACGTCTGGGAGTCGCACCGCTACGGTCTCGCCATCGCCTCCTGGCAGATGGCCCTGCCGCTGGTCGTGATGGGGGCGGGCATGGGGCTGATCGTCGCCCCGCTGACGGACGCGGTGCTCTCGGAGGTGCCGCGCGAGCACGCCGGTTCCGCCTCCGGCCTGATCAACACCGTGCAGCAGATGGGCAACGCGCTGGGCCTCGGCCTGGTCTCGGTGGTCTTCTACGGCGTCATCGACGACCGTCCGACCTCGTCCGGGGTCGGCCCGGCCTTCGTGAACGCCTTCCAGCACGCCCTGTTCTGGGTGGCCGCGGTCATGGCCGTGATCTTCGTCCTGATGTCCGCCCTCCCGAAGCGCCCGGCGCAGCACGCCGAACCGGTCGACTGACCACCACCGCCCGAAGGGCCCGGCGCCGGAAGGCACCGGGCCCTTCGGTGCGGGCGCACGGCCGCCGCGGAGCTGCTTCGAACGGGCCTGAAGCCCGATCGTGTCCGTTTGTGGCCCGAACCTGTTTACTTTCCGGAAATCGCGGCGTAGCCTCCTCGCGAAACCACAAGTTCGGGCATGAGTCGGACGTGGTCGGACATGGTCGGACGTACGTCGAGCGGAGGCGCAGGGCATGTACGCACCGGAGCGGCAGCAGGAGATCCTCCGGCTCGCCCGGGACGGCGGCCGGGTGGACGTCGTGTCGCTCGCCGAGGAGTTCCAGGTCACGCAGGAGACGATCCGCCGCGACCTGAAGGCCCTCGACCGCGCCGGCCTCGTCCGCCGGGTGCACGGCGGTGCCATCCCGGCCGGACGGCTCGACTTCGAGCCGGACCTCGCCGAACGCGAGTCCACCTCGGCCGACGAGAAGGACCGCATCGCCAAGGCCGCCGTGCCGGAACTGCCGACCGAGGGCACCCTGATCCTCGACGCCGGTTCCACGGTCGCCCGCCTCGCCGCAGCCATCCCGCTGGAGGCGTCCCTCACCGTCGTCACCCACAGCCTCCCGATCGCGGCCCGCCTCGCCGACCACCCGGGCATCCAGCTCCACCTGGTCGGCGGACGGGTACGGCACAACACCCGCGCCGCCGTGGACGCCTGGGCGCTGCGTGCGTACGGCGAGATCCGGGCGGACGTCCTCTTCGTCGCCGCCAACGGCTTCTCCGCCGACCAGGGCCTGACCACCCCCGACCTCGCCGAGGCCGCGGTCAAGCGGGCGGCGGTCGCCGCGGCCCGCCGGGTGGTCCTGCTCGCCGACTCCGCCAAGCACGGCCAGGAGCACTTCGCCCGCTTCGGCGACCTGAGCGACGTGGACCTGCTGATCACCGACAGCGGGCTGAGCCCCGAGGACGCCGCCGCCATCGAGCGCGGCGGCACGGAAGTAGTACGAGCATGAGCAACACGAGCGGCACCCACGGCGTGAGCGGTACGGGAGTGATCCTCACCGTCACCCCCAACCCCTCCCTCGACCGGACCTACGAGGTCCCCGCCCTGGAGCGCGGCGAGGTCATCCGCGCCTCCGGCGAGCGCATGGACCCCGGCGGCAAGGGCGTCAACGTCTCGCGCGCGGTCGCCGCCGCCGGCCGCCGCACGGTCGCCGTCCTGCCGCTGGGCGGAGCACCGGGCGCGCTCGTCGCCGACCTGCTCGACGCCCAGGGCATCGAGGTCGCGCCGGTCCCGGTCGCCGGGGCCACCCGCTCCAACATCGCCCTCGCCGAGTCCGACGGGGTGCTCACCAAGATCAATGCGCCGGGCCCGGAACTCTCGGCACAGGAGCAGGAACTGCTCCTGGAGACCGTGCGCGAGCAGTCCCGCGACGCCGACTGGATCGCCTGCTGCGGCAGCCTGCCGCGCGGCCTCGCGCCCTCCTGGTACGCCGATGTCGTCGCCCGGGCGCACGCCGGGGGCGCACGCATCGCGCTGGACACGTCCGGGCGCGCGCTGCTGGAAGCGCTGCGCGCGCGGCCCGACGTGGTGAAGCCGAACGCCGAGGAGCTCGCGGAGGCCGTCGGGCGCCCCCTGGCGACGGTGGGCGACGCGCTGAAGGCGGCCGAGGAACTGCGCGGCATGGGTGCCCGTGCCGTCCTCGCCAGCCTGGGCGCCGACGGCCAGCTGCTCGTGGAGGACGAGGGCGCCTGGTTCGCGAGCGCCCGGGTGGACACCGTCCGCAGCAACGTCGGCGCCGGCGACTCCTCCCTCGCCGGTTTCCTCATCGCCGGCGGCAGCGGCCCGAAGGCCCTCGCCTCCGCCGTCGCGCACGGCGCCGCCGCCGTCCAGCTGCCCGGCAGCGTGATGCCCACCCCGGCCGACCTGGACCCCACGACGGTGACCCTCACCGACCGCGTCCCCGTCGACCGCGAACTGACGGAGCCGGTGTCATGAACGTCCAGACCGTGGAAACGACAGCCCACGCGGCCGCGCCCCGCCCCGGCGCCGCCCGCCGACAACCGGCCCAGGAGCGGCGAGCCGTCTCGTTACTCGCCGCGCCGACGGGCCGTCGGGGCACCCTGAGCCGCCCCGCCGTGCCCGGGAGGCGGGGCTTCCCCGGCCCCGCCTCCCACCCCGCCCCCCACGGCACCCCCGTCCCCTCCCCCGCCCACCCCACACTCCGGGCGATACGCGTGCATAGGAGCCCGCGATGAGCGACATGATCACCGCGGACCTGGTCGATCTCGACCTGTCCGCCGACACGAAGGAAGCGGCGGCGCGCGCCCTCGCCGAGCGCATGGTGGCCCTGGGCCGGGTGACCGACCTGGAGGGCTTCCTCGCCGACGTGGCCGCCCGCGAGGCGCAGATGCCGACCGGTCTCGACGGCGGCATCGGCATCCCGCACTGCCGCAGCGCCCACGTCACCGAGCCGACCCTGGCCTTCGGGCGCAGCGCCGCCGGAATCGACTTCGGCGCCCCCGACGGCCCGGCGGACCTGGTCTTCCTGATCGCGGCCCCGGCCGGCGCCGACGACGCCCACCTCACGATCCTCTCCTCGCTGGCCCGCCAGCTGATGAACAGCGAGTTCACGGACGCGCTGCGGTCGGCGGGCGACGCCGGGACGGCGGCGGCGCTGATCCGCGGCGACGAGACGCCCGCGCCCCAGGTGCCCGCGGCGGCCGCGGACGCCGCCCAGAACACCGCTGCGGTGCCGGCGGCGGCCTCCGCCGGCACCGCGGCGGCCACCGACGACGCGAACCCGGAAGCCGGTGAGCGCCCGTTCCGTATCGTCGCCGTCACCTCCTGCCCCACCGGCATCGCCCACACCTACATGGCGGCGGAGTCGCTGGAGAACGCGGGCCGCGAGGCGGGCGTGGAACTCGTCGTCGAGACGCAGGGCTCGGCCGGCTTCACCCGGCTCGACCCCGAGGTCGTCGCGGCGGCGGACGGCGTGATCTTCGCCCACGACGTGCCCGTGCGCGAGAAGGACCGCTTCGCCGGCAAGCCGACCGTCGACGTCGGTGTGAAGGCGGGCATCAACCGCCCCGCCGAGCTGATCGGCGAGGTCCGCGCCAAGGCGGCCCGCGGCGAGGTCACCTCCGGCTCCGCACCGGCCACCCCGGTGGAGCGCGCGGGCGAGGCCGGCGAGGGCTACGGCACCAAGCTGCGCAAGTGGCTGATGTCCGGCGTGAGCTACATGGTCCCGTTCGTCGCCGCCGGCGGTCTGCTGATCGCCCTCGGCTTCGCGATCGGCGGCTACGAGATCAAGTCCGCGCCGTCGGTGCTCAACCACTTCGTGTGGACGCAGTCCGACAGCTGGGCCGCCCTGATGTTCCAGATCGGCGGCGTCGCCTTCGGCTTCCTGGTGCCGGTCCTGGCCGGCTACATCGCCTACGGCATGGCCGACCGGCCGGGCCTGGTCCCCGGCTTCGTGGGCGGCATGATCGCCGCCACCATCAACGCCGGATTCCTCGGCGGCCTGGTCGCCGGTCTGCTGGCCGGCGGCGTGGTGATGGCGATCCAGAAGATCGACATCCCGAAGGTGCTGCGCGGCATCATGCCGGTGGTGGTGATCCCGCTGATCTCCACGGCGATCGTCGGGTTCCTGATGTTCGTGGTGGTCGGCAAGCCCATCGCCTCCGCGCAGAAGGGCATGACCGACTGGCTGAAC
The DNA here is from genome assembly GCF_040702065.1 of Streptomyces sp. NPDC086777. Taxonomy (NCBI): domain Bacteria; kingdom Bacillati; phylum Actinomycetota; class Actinomycetes; order Kitasatosporales; family Streptomycetaceae; genus Streptomyces; species Streptomyces sp. NPDC086777. The sequence goes on from NZ_JBFBJI010000009.1 coordinate 112,949, forward strand.
GGCCTCTCCGGCTCCAACGCCGTTCTGCTCGGCGCCCTGCTGGGCCTGATGATGTGCTTCGACCTCGGCGGCCCCGTCAACAAGGTCGCGTACACCTTCGCCACCGCCGGCATCGCGGTCTCCAACCCCAGTGACTCCGCGATGAAGATCATGGCGGCGGTCATGGCGGCCGGCATGGTCCCGCCGCTGGCGATGGCCCTGGCGACGACCGTGCGCGGCAAGCTCTTCACCGAGACCGAGCGCGAGAACGGCAAGGCCGCCTGGGTGCTGGGCGCCTCCTTCATCTCCGAGGGCGCGATCCCGTTCGCGGCCGCCGACCCGCTGCGCGTCATCCCCTCCTCGATGGTGGGCGGCGCCATCACCGGCGCCCTGTCGATGGTCTTCGGCGCCACCCTGCGCGCCCCGCACGGTGGCATCTTCGTGGTCCCGCTGATCGGCAACCCGTTCCTCTACCTGATCGCCATCGCCGCCGGCGTCTGCGTCACCACGGCCCTCGTCGTCCTCCTGAAGGGACTGCGCAAGCAGGCCCAGCAGGCCTCGGCGGGCGGCTCCGCCGGGACGACCGCCGCCGCGAGGGAGGACCGGCAGCCGGTCGCGGCCTGACCCCCGCGCGGCCCGGCCGCCTTGTCCCTTTGATTCGCTGTGAGTTGTTCACGGCACCTGCGAGATACGTCACGGTCCGGGACCAAAGTCCCGGACCGTGGTGTGTACTGGGGCGCATGCCCGCGCACGTATCGACCCTCCAGCTGATCGGCATGGCCGCGCTCACCCTGGCGACCGTCGCTTGGGCGGCCGTCGTGACGCGCCTGCTGCGCCGCAACCGCCGCGAGGCCCTCGCCTGGCACGCCGCGCACGCCCTGCCCGCCTTCCCGCACCAGTACGAGACCGCTCCGCCCCGCGAGGCCGTCGAACTGACCCCCGCCGAACAGGACGCCTTCGCGGGCCTGGTACGGCGCCTGAGCGGCCGCTGAAGAACCGCGTCCCGCGCGGCGACGCGGCCGTACCGGCGGAGCAGCTAGCCCCGCCGCACCGCCCGCCGCTCCATCGCGTCCCTGGCCGCGTCCTCCGACGGGTACACCTCGCACATGTGCCGACCGTCCGGCGTCGCCGTGTGCTCGACCTCCCACAGCGACAGCTCCCGGCCGTCCCGCAGCAGGAACGCGTGCTCGTAGAGCGAGAAGGCCACGCCCGGCCGGACCGCCCGCCCCGGCCGCCCGAACGCCTGGGTGATCTGGTGCGCGAACGCCGTCGACAGTGCCTCCGCCGTCTCCCCGTCCGGCCGGTCGGGGTTCTCCGCACGGCGCAGCAGCCTGCGCGCGTGGTCCGCCGAGTCGTCCGGCACGTACACGTGCCTCGGCGCCGGTACCGGCGCCAGCGTCACCAGTACCGGCAGCTCGAAGTCCGGGGCGTCCGGCGGCAGCGGCAGCCGCGCGGTCGCGGCCCGCAGCTCCTCCTCGTCGACGTACACCTCGTGCTGCGGGTCGCTGCCCGGCACGGTGTTGTGCACCAGCTCCCACAGCGTGACCGCGGAGCCGTCGGCGAGCAGCCAGGTGTGCCGGTACGTCTCCCGGTGCAGCCCCGCGCTGTGGTGCGCGGAGTGCAGCGAACTGTCGTGGGCCAGCGCGCAGTCCAGCTGCCTTATGGCCTCGTCCGGCAGCTCGAAGGAGTTCAGGGCACGGCCGAGGAGCCGCTCGAGGTGCTCCTCCGGAGACTCGGGCGACTCGGCTGGTTCGTACGCTGCCGTCTCGTACGGAACGCTCAAGGTTTCTCCCGGCGTTGCTGCATGTCACCTTGTGGGTGCATACCGTAGCCCCTCGGTCGGACATCATGTCCGGGAACCGAGAAAACGTACGCCGGGAAAACGCGAGGGCCGCGCGAAAAGTTCCCGCGCGGCCCGACGATCGGTCAAAAGGTGCCGGTCAGACGGCACTTCCGGCGGTCCACTCGCTCCACGACAGGTTCCACCCGTTGAGCCCGTTGTCCGGCTGCACGGTCTTGTCGGGGGAGTTCTTCACGATCACGACGTCCCCGATCAGCGAGTTGTCGTAGAACCACTTGGCCGTCGTGTCGCCCTGCGCGCCCTGGACGTCCGCCATCCCCACGCAGCCGTGGCTGGTGCCCTCACGTCCGAACGGCGGGTTGCCCTTGTTGTACCAGTAGTTGCCGTGGATGAACGTCCCCGACGTCGTCAGCCGCATGGCGTGCGGCACGTCCGGGATGTCGTACTCCCCGCCCAGGCCGACCGTCTGGCTGTTCATCCGGGTCTGGGTGAACTTCTCGGAGATCACCATCTGCCCGTTGTACGTCGTGTGCTCCGGGCTGCCCGTGGACACCGGCACCGACCTGAGGAGCTTGCCGTCCCGCATCACGGTCATGGTCTGCGTGTTCGCGTCCACCGTGGAGACCTGCGAACGGCCGACGGTGAACGACACCGTCTTCTTCTGCACCCCGTAGACGCCGTTCGCGCCCTCGACGCCGTCCAGGTCGATCTTCATCGTGACCTTGGAACCGGCCTTCCAGTAGTCCTGGGGCCGGAAGTCCAGGCGCTGCGCCCCGAACCAGTGCCCCGCCACCTGCTGGCCGCTGCTGGAGGTCACCGTGATGTGCGACTGCACGGCCTTCCGGTCGGTGATGACCTTGTCGAAGGTGAACGAGACCGGCATCCCGACGCCGACCGTCGTCCCGTTGTCCGGCGTGTACGTGCCGATGTAGCTGTTCGCCGAGTCGACCGTGGTGAAGATGGAGTTGGCCGCCGCCGTGAGCCCCTTGGAGTCCTTGGCGGTCGCCGATATCTCGTACTTCGTGCCGCGCTCCAGCTGCTCCTTCGGCTTCCAGGTGCCGCCGTCCGCCGAGAGCGTGCCGTCCACGGCCTGCCCCGATCCCGCCACGGTCATCTTGACGTCGGTCAGCTTCCCGTCGCTGACCTGCACGCCGGTCGTGTTGATGGACGCGCCGGTCGAACCGTCCTTCGCCGAGATCACGATCTTCGCGGCCGACGTCTTCGCGGCGGTGTCCTGTCCGCCCTTGCCGCCGTCGCTCTTGGCGTCGGCGTTGGCGTTGCCGCCGCAGGCGGTGAGGGTGAGGGCGCCGACCAACAGGGCGGCACAGGCCCCCAGTGCGCGCCGCGCTGAGATGTCCGGCGTTGTCACGGGCTGCTCCAGGTTCAGGTGAGTTCTAGTGATGTGCGTGATCCGCTCCAGTGCGTGGAGAAAGAGGCCCAAGGCCCCCCTCGGGGTTCCCTCCGGCGCCCGCGAACGCCATCACGTGACAGAACCAGGACAATCGACAGCCACGCGCAAGGTTCCGGACCCGGCACCTTCCTCCGGCACCTCCCTACGGCGCCCCGTACAACTCGCTGTACGACGGCCACGCCCCGCCCGGCCCGTCGACCGGCCCGGCGGCCCGCACGGCCCGCACGATCGCGCGGCTCACCAGGTCCGCGCCGGCCGCCAGGATCTCGTTGAGCGCGAGCGGGCCCGCGTCGAGCGGGTGCGCGCCGGTCGCCAGCGCGAACACCGTGTCCCCGTCGTGCAGCAGGTGCACCGGCCGCACGGCACGGGCGATCCCGTCGTGCGCCGTCCCGGCCAACTTCTGCGCCTGCGCCTTGGACAGCGCGGCATCGGTCGCGACCACCGCGAGGGTCGTGTTGAGCGGCGGCAGCCCGTTCCGGGCGGCTGCCTCGGCGAGCCGCCGGCGCGCGGCCTCGTGCACCCGCTCCTCGGGGTACACCACGCGCCCCTGGAACAACTCTCCGTACAGCACCCCGGTTCCGGGATCCAGCACGGCGCCGGCCGCGTTGGCCACCACCAGCGCGGCCACCGTGATCCCCGAGTCCAGCACGGTGCTCGCGCTGCCCACCCCGCCCTTCACCGCCCCGGCCACGGCGCCCGTACCGGCGCCCACGCACCCCTCGGGCACCCGGGCGCCCGGCCCGCTCGCCGCGGCCGCCTCCACCGCCGCCCGCCCCGTCGCCGCGTCCGGCCGCGCCCGGAAGTCCCCGCCCCGCCCCAGATCGAAGACACAGGCGGCGGGCACCACGGGCACGACGTGCGCCGGATCCGGCCCCACCCGCACCCCGCGCCCCCGCTCCTCCAGCCAGGCCATCACCCCGGACGCCGCGTCGAGCCCGTAGGCGCTGCCGCCCGTGAGTACGACCGCCTCCACCCGCTGCACCAGGTTGCGCGGGTCGAGCGCGTCCGTCTCCTTGGTGCCCGGACCCCCGCCCCGCACGTCCACGGCGGCCACCGCGCCGCCCTCGGGGGCGAGGACGACCGTGGTACCGGTGAGCCAGCCCTCGCCGGTGCGGGTGGCATGTCCCACCCGCAGTCCGGCCACGTCCGTCAATGCGTCGACTGTCATGACGGCCAGTCTGGCCCAGCCCGGCGCGCTGCCGGTCCGGGTCCCGCCCGGCGCCGTCCCGGGCCGGTCAGGCGGCTGCCGCGGGAGCCTGCTCGGGGCGCTCGCGGCGGGCCGTGCGCGCCGTCAGCGCCGTCCCGGTCGCCACCGCCAGCGCCGACACCACGCCCGCCGCCGGCACCGCCCAGTCGCCCAGGAACGTGCAGCACACCACCAGCAGCGCCGTCACCGGCAGCACCAGCTGCTGGGCGAGCCCCACCTTGAAGTGGCGCGAGTGCAGCGCCCACACCGTCAGCAGGTACAGCGCCGTCGGCACGGTCACCGCCGCCGACGCGGCCGTCGTGGACAGGTGGGCCTTGCCGACCGCCTCCTCGACGGCCACCTCGATGCCCGCGCCGATCGAGGCCGCCGACGCGAAGACCAGGTAGTGGCCGTAACCCCACAGGAACGACTGCCGGTTGGAGCGCAGGTGGCCGTGGATCGGCACCACGAAGTAGATCCACCACGCCGAGAAGACGATCAGCAGGCCGCCCGCCGCGATCGGCAGCAGCTCGCTCAGCGCGTCGTGCTCGGCCAGGGCCGACTTCACGGCGACCGTCGCCGCGGCGATCGTCTCGCCGAGCACGATGATCGTGAACAGCCCGTACCGTTCGGCGATGTGGTGCGGGTGCCAGGAGGTCGTGGAGTCCTTCTCCGCGTACAGCGGCACGCACATCTCGGCGATCGCCATCACCAGGAACACCCAGGCCCGCGCGTGCACCGGCAGTACCACCAGGCCGGCCCAGCCGACCTGGCACAGCAGCACCCCGCCCGCGTACCGGAGCGCCATGGTCCGCTCCGCGCCCCGGGCCCCGTGCGCGGCTCTCAGCCACTGCGCGACCATCGCCAGTCGCATGATCACGTACCCCAGCCAGACCGCCAGGTAGTCGTGGTCGCTGAAACCCTGCGTGATGCCGGCGGCCAGCACCAGCACGCCGGCGATCTGGACCAGGGTGACGATCCGGTAGAGCACGTCGTCGTTGTCGTACGCGGAGGAGAACCAGGTGAAGTTCATCCACGCCCACCAGATGGCGAAGAACAGCATCCCGTAGTTAAGGACGCCCTCGCCGGCGTGCCCCGCGGCCACGGCGTGCACCAGCTCCACGCCCGCCTGCGCGATGGCCACCACGAAACACAGGTCGAAGAAGAGCTCCAGCGGTGAGGCCACCCGGTGGCCCTCGTCGCGCCGGCGCGCGGTGAGCCGGCGCAGTGGCCGCGGGGGCCGGGGCGGGTGCGGGGAGGTGGGGGCCGGGGGAGAACTCGACGTCATGGGTCCAGCACAGCAGAAAAGGACTCCGAAAGCTTGTGGACGGATGCCCGGGGACGGGGGACGGGGGGACGGGATGCCCGGGGACGGGAGACGCGGGACGGGGTGGGCGGGGGCCGGACCGCCGGGTGGCCCGGCCGGGCCCGGGCCGGGCGCGCCGTAGTCTTGAGGCATGACCACCGCCCCCGAGCCCGCGCCCCGCGACCCGAGAACCGCGCTGATCTTCGACGACCCGCTGGACCGCCAGTCCTCGGACGACACGGACCGCGGCTGGGGCGACCGCCCCGAGGGCGACTCCGCGGCCGACCTCAAGCGGTTCCTCGACGAGAAGCCGCCCCACCACCTCTGACACCTCTGAGCCGCCCGACCGACCGCCTCTGAGCCCCCGCGCGACCACCTCTGAGCCGCCCGACCGCCCGCCGCTTCCGGGGCGGCGCCGCTAACGCTGGCTGTGACCGTTTCCGCGCTGCGCGACCAGGGCGTCGCGGATCTCCTTCAGCACCTCCAGCTCGGTCAACTCGACCACCTCGTGCGTGCCCTCCCGCGCCCTCCGGCGGGCCTCCACCCGGGCCAGGTACTTCGCCATCGGCAGGACCATCAGGAAGTACACGACCGCCGCGGTGATCACGAAGCTCAGCGTGGCTCCCAGGACGGAGCCCCACATGATCTGGATACCGCTCTTCACCGTGCCGTCCGGGTTCAGCGTGCACGGGTGCTTCAGGCACGAGCTGTAGCTGTCGAGGTTCTTCGTGCCGATCGCGCCGACCAGGGGGTTGATGATCCCCTTCACCAACGAGTTCACGATGTTCGTGAAGGCGGCGCCGATGACCACCGCTACTGCCAGATCGACGACGTTCCCTCGCATCAGGAAGGCCTTGAAGCCCTGCCAGACACTCGGTTCCTTCTTCGCGCTCACCTCGGGGACTCTCCTTGCATGCACAGGGTGTGGATCAAAACGCTCCGCAACCTACGGCACCATGCGGCCATTGCGCCCAACCCCGCAGCCCGATAGGGCGACTTGACACAAAGCGTCCCGAAAATCGCCGCAGGTTGTTCAGTACACGGTTACCGCCAGCCGTGCCGTCGCGCCGGCGCCGACCAGCTGTGCCGCGGTGGCCCGGGGGACCGAGAGGACGACCAGCGCCCCGGTCTCCGCGGCCGCGTCGACGGGCTCCGGCAGTCTCGTCACGCGCACCCCGTGTGCGATCACCCGGGCCTCGCCGCCGGCCGCGGGATCCCCGGCGGCGATGACGTCGACCCGGTCGCCGGGGCGCAGCAGCCGGACGGTGGCCGCGTCGGCGATCCGCACCGGTGCCGTCACCATGTCCGCGGGCGGGGCGTGCCGTCGTACCGGCGGGGTGGGCGGGGTGACGACCGGGTGGTCCCGGGGCGGCTCGGTTCGCAGGGGGCCGAGGGCGGTGCGCGGGCCGGCCGCGACGAGCGCCGCCGCCGTGACCGCGAGGCCGGCCGCGAGGGCCCGCCCGCGGCGCCGCAGCAGCCGGTCCAGCAGGTACCGGCCGCCGCGTACCCGCACCGGTTCGAAGTGCGGGACCTCGCAGGTGGCGGGAGCGTCCGTGCCCAGCGGGCGCGGGACACGGAGGGGAGGGCGGAAGGCGGGGGACAGGGACGGGGGGACGGACACGGGGATCACCACCTGTGACGAGGAACCGGCTTGCGGGACCACGATGAGGTCTCGCGCCGCATCTCGCCGGAGCCGGTGGACGACCAGCCGGCTGTGGACAACTCGGCCACCCGAACGAGGAGTTCCGCCCGTAGCCGCCCCGCTCCGGCGGCTTCCGCTGCGTACCGGCCGTTATCCGCCCCGCTCCGGCGGCTTCCGCTGCGTACCGGCCGTTATCCGCCCCGCACCGCCCCGCACCGGCCGTTTCCGCGTTACGGCAGCTCGAACCCCGGGTCCATGCCGCCGAGGGCGTTCGTGCACAGGCAGTCCCGCGCCGTGTTCTCCGGCAGGGCCGCCACCGCGTCGAACAGCACGCCCCGCAGCCGGTCCACGTTGGCCGCGAACACCTGCAGCACCTCGTCGTGCGAGACGCCCTCGCCGGTCCCGGCGCCCGCGTCCAGGTCGGTGACGAGCGTCAACGACGTGTAGCAGAGCTCCAGTTCACGGGCGAGCGCCGCCTCGGGATGACCGGTCATGCCCACCACGGACCAGCCCTGCGCCTGGTGCCACAGGGATTCGGCGCGGGTGGAGAAGCGGGGCCCCTCGACCACCACCAGCGTGCCCCCGTCCACCGGCTCCCAGTCCCGGCCGCGCGCCGCCTTCAGGGCCGCCGCCCGGCCGGTGGGGCAGTAGGGGTCGGCCAGCGAGACGTGCACCACGTTCGGCACGGCGCCGTCGGGCAGCGGCAGTCCGTCGAAGTACGACTGTGCCCGCGACTTCGTGCGGTCCACCAGCTGGTCGGGCACGAGCAGGGTGCCCGGGCCGTACTCGGGGCGCAGACCGCCCACCGCGCACGGGCCGAGCACCTGGCGCGCGCCGACGGAGCGCAGCGCCCAGAGGTTGGCCCGGTAGTTGATGCGGTGCGGCGGCAGGTGGTGGCCGCGTCCGTGGCGGGGCAGGAAGGCGACCCGGCGGCCGGCGATCTCGCCGAGGAAGAGGGAGTCGCTGGGCGGCCCGTAGGGCGTGTCGACCTGGATCTCGGTCACGTCGTCGAGGAACGAGTAGAAGCCGGACCCGCCGATTACACCGATCTCTGCGTTCACCATGCGCAGCACACTAGCCGCCCGCCCGGAGCGGCCGCCCGGGCGGGCGGATGCCCGGGTCCGGGAATGCCGCGGACCCCACTGTCGCTCGACGGCGGGGTCCGCGGGGTGAGGTCTCAGGCGGCGGAGCTGCTGGCCGAGCCGGACGAGGACGTCGACGTCGAGGACTTCGAGTCGGAAGCCTTCGAGTCGGAAGCCTTCGAGTCGGACGACGTGCCCGACGACGTGGAGCCGGACGACTTCGACGCGGGGCTGCTGCTCGACGAGGAGCCGCGGCTGTCGTTGCGGTAGAAGCCCGAGCCCTTGAAGACAATGCCGACCGCGGAGAACACCTTCTTCAGGCGGCCACCGCAGTTGGGGCACTCGGTCAAGGCGTCGTCGGTGAACTTCTGCACCGCCTCGAGGCCCTCGCCGCACTCGGTGCACTGGTACTGGTAGGTCGGCACTGTCTTCCTCCTGGCACTCTCACTCAGTGAGTGCTAACGACGGTCCATACTGACGTATTCCTCGGGATCAGTCCACCGTCAGCGGTACGCGGTGACCGACGCCACGTGCGACAGTACGGTTCCGGGGCGGGGTGACGAGCCGCGAACGCAGCGCCAGGAGGGTCGCCAGGGCGAGCAGGGTGCCCGCCATCGGCACCAGGAAACCGGCGCCGCCCCACAGGCGGTCCTCCAGCTGGCCCGCGACCGTGACCGCGGCCGCCTGGCCGAGTGCCACCGCGCCGGTCAGCCAGGTGAACGCCTCCGTGCGGGCACCGGCCGGGACCAGGCCCTCGACCAGCGTGTAGCCGGTGATCAGGGCGGGCGCGATGCACGTCCCGACCAGCAGGCCGAGACCGGCCAGGACGAGCACCGACTGGGACGTCCACAGCGCCGAGGCGGTCACCGCGAGCGCCGCGTAGCCGACGACCAGGCGCCGGTGCGGGGCGGCCTTCCAGGCGAGCGCGCCGCAGACGATGCCGGAGAGCATGTTCCCCGCGGCGAAGGTGCCGTACAGGACGCCGTTCAGGCCGGGCTCGCCGATCGACTCGGTGAACGCGGCGAGGGAGACCTGCATGCCGCCGAAGACGGAGCCGATGCCGAGGAAGGCGACGACCAGCACGCGCACGCCCGGGACGCGCAGCGCCGAGGCGTGCCGCACGCGCGCGTGGCCCGCGCCGGTCACCTGGGGCTGGGTGCTCTTGCGGGCGGCGAACAGCAGGCCGCCGGCCAGGGTGAGCGCGGCCTCCGTGACGAGGCCGGCGGCCGGGGCCACGGTGGTGCACAGGGCGGTGGCGAGCAGCGGCCCGAAGACGAAGGTGAGCTCGTCGGTGACGGACTCGAAGGCGGCCGCGGTGGACATCAGCGGGGAGTCCTGGAGCCTGGCGCCCCAGCGGGCGCGCACCATGGGGCCGATCTGCGGCACCGAGGCGCCGGTCGGCACGGCCGCTGCGAACAGTGCCCACAGGGGCGCGTGCGCCAGCGCGAGCGCCGTCAGGGCGAGGCCCGACAGCGTGTGCACGAGGACGCCGGGGACCAGTACCGCGCGTTGCCCGTAGCGGTCGGCCAGACGGCCGCTGTAGGGCGCGAACAGCGCCATCGAGACGCCGGTGACGGCCGCGGCGGCGCCCGCGGCGCCGTACGAGCCGGTGGTGTGCTGCACGAGCAGCACGATGGAGATGGTGAGCATCGCGAACGGCTGGCGCGCCGCGAAACCGGGCAGCAGGAACGTCCAGGCGCCGCGGGTGCGCAGCAGCTGTCCGTATCCCGGGCGGGACGGCGCCGCCGGGTTCTCCGACGGCTCGGTGGTGACCGTGGATGCCACGGCCCGTGCCTTTCTGCCGCCTGGTAGCGCGGCCCCTCCGGATAAGGGGGCGGTGCCGAGAGCTGTCCTCTTGCGCGGAACTGCGGTAGATACCGGTGCCCGCTGAGAGGAGCGTTCCGGCCGCCATACGGTCGCGCCAGCTCTGCGTCAGGCAGAGTTGGTTCGATCAGGTGCATTCATCGTACAGGGGGGAGTGTCCGGTACACCTGTGAAAACGGGCACCGTGCGGCGCGTTCGCCTGGGATTGGCCGGGGTGTGAACTGCCCGAAACACGCCCTTAACGCGTGCTCGGCGCACCGCCGGATCCCGCGTCGGCCGTCCCGTTCGCGCCCAGCCAGCCCGCCAGCTTGCCCCCGTGGCCGACCGCGCGCAGCCGCCGTTCCGCGGCGTCCCGCACCGGGTCGGTGGCGACCACGAGGAGCTCGTCCCCGCGCCGCAGCACCGTCGCGGGCAGCGGAACGAACGACTTTCCCTCGCGGACGACCAGGGTGACGGCGGCCCCGGCCGGCAGCCGCAGCTCGTTGATCTCCACGCCGTGCATCCGGGAGCCCTCCGGGATCGACACGGACAGCAGATGCCCGCGCAGCCGCTCCAGCGGCGCGGACTCGATGCCGAGGTCGGCGGCCTCCGGCCCCTCGCCGAGCCGCAGCTTGCGCGCCAGCCAGGGCAGCGTCGGCCCCTGGACGAGGGTGTAGACGACGACCAGGACGAAGACGATGTTGAAGATCCGGTGGCTGGTGTCGACGCCGTTCACCATGGGGATCGTCGCCAGGATGATGGGCACGGCACCGCGCAGCCCGGCCCAGGACATCAGGGTCTGCTCCCCCCAGGGCACCCGGAAGGGCGCGAGACTGACGACCACGCTCAGCGGCCGCGCCACCATGGTGAGCACCAGCCCGATGATCAGCGCGGGCAGGAAGTCGTCGCCGAGCTCGTGCGGGGTGACCAGCAGGCCGAGCAGCACGAACATGCCGATCTGGGCGATCCAGCCGAGCCCCTCGGCGAAACCGCGGGTGGCCGGCCAGTGCGGCAGCTTGGCGTTGCCGAGCACCATGGAGGCCAGGTAGACCGCGAGGAAGCCGCTGCCGTGCGCCAGCGCGCCGGCGGCGTACGCGGTGACCGCGATGGCCATCACGGCGATCGGGTAGAGGCCGGAGGCGGGCAGCGCGACGTGCCTCAGCCCCCAGGCGCCGAGCCAGCCGACCGCGAGGCCCAGGGCCGCGCCGATGGCCAGTTCCATGGCTATCTCGCCGAGCAGCACGTACCAGTGCTGGACCGGTCCCGCGGTGGAGAAGGCGACGACCAGGATGACCACCGGGGCGTCGTTGAAGCCGGACTCCGCCTCCAGCGTGCCCGTCACGCGCGCGGGCAGCGGAATGCGCCGCAGTACCGAGAACACCGCCGCCGCGTCCGTCGAGGACACCACCGCCCCGATGATGAGCGCCTGCCGCCATTCCAGCCCGACGAGATAGTGCGCGCCCGCCGCGGTCACGCCGACGCTCACGCCGACCCCGACGAGGGCCAGCACGGAGGCCGACGCCAGGACGGGTTCGATCTCCTTCCACTTCGTGCCGAGACCACCCTCGGCCAGGATCACGACCAGGGCCGCGTACCCGATGACCTGGGTCAGCTCGGCGTTGCTGAAGTGGATGTTCCCGATGCCGTCCTGGCCCATGAGGACGCCGATCCCCAGGTACACGAGCAGGCTGGGGAGCCCGCTGCGCGAGGAGATCCGGACGGCCGCGACGGCGACGAGCAGGACCAAGGAGCAGACGAGCAGAAGCTGGTTGAGGTGGTGGACAGTCAGCGGCGGTTCCCTTCCTTGGCTCGCGCGCGGGGACGCGGAAGCGCACGTACACAGGACCGAGAGTGCGGCACCCGCACTCAAGTTACTTCGTTACCTTACCTAACTCTTGACGCTTTCTTGACGCTTCCCGAGGCAAGATCGAACGCCCGTGCCTTCCGGTTCCCCAGTCCGGGTCAAGTGGCGTCAGGCCCTGCGCCTATGGTTGCTCCAGCGCTCAGTCAAAAGCACATGCCCGCCTGCCGCTCGCGTTAGGACAGCAAGGACAGCGATGCCCCCCAACACCACCGCCACAACGGGTGACAAGCCTGGCAAGTCCGGCAGGAAGAAGGGGCGCAGAGCCCGGCTGATCGTGCTGCTGCTCGTCCTCGCCGTCGTCGGTGGCGTCTTCTACGGGGCGTACTGGTCGGTCAGCACGGTGCGCGCGTCCTTCCCGCAGACCAAGGGCTCGATCACGCTCGAAGGCCTCTCCGGGCCCGTGACCGTGAAGCGGGACGGCTACGGCATCCCGCAGATCTACGCCTCGACCGACGAGGACCTGTTCATGGCGCAGGGCTACGTCCAGGCGCAGGACCGGTTCTACGAGATGGACGTGCGCCGCCACATGACGTCCGGGCGCCTGTCGGAGATGTTCGGCAAGAGCCAGGTGAAGAACGACGAGTTCCTGCGCACCATGGGCTGGGACCGGGTCGCGAAGGAGGAGTACGACACCAAGCTGTCGGCCTCCACGAAGAAGTACCTCCAGGCCTACTCCAAGGGGGTCAACGCCTACCTCCGGGGCAAGGACGGCAAGGACATCTCCCTGGAGTACGCGGCCCTCGGGTTCGTCAACGACTACAAGCCCGAGCAGTGGACCCCCGTCGACTCGGTCTCCTGGCTGAAGGCGATGGCCTGGGACCTGCGCGGCAACATGGACGACGAGATCGACCGCGCCCTGATGACCAGCCGCCTCGGCCCGCAGCAGATCAAGGACCTCTACCCGGACTACCCGTACAGCCGCAACCAGCCGATCGTCCAGGAGGGCCAGTACGACGCGGTCACCAAGACGTTCGAGCAGGGGGACTCCACGAGCGGCTCCGGGACCTCGACGGGCACGAGCGGCACCTCGACCTCGTCGTCCTCCGGCTCGGCGCTCACGGGCCAGCTGGAGGGCCTCTACAACGTCCTGGACGACGTTCCCACCGCCGTCGGAGTGAACGGCCAGGGCATCGGCTCCAACTCCTGGGTCGTCCGCGGCCAGTACACCATCACCGGCAAGCCGCTGCTCGCCAACGACCCGCACCTGTCGGCGTCGCTGCCGTCCGTCTGGTACCAGATGGGCCTGCACTGCACCACGGTCTCCAGCAAGTGCCAGTACGACGTCACCGGCTACACCTTCGCGGGCATGCCCGGCGTGGTCATCGGCCACAACGGGGACATCGCCTGGGGCATGACCAACTCCGGGGTCGACGTCACCGACCTCTACCTGGAGAAGCTCTCCGGCGACGGCTACCTGTACGACGGCAAGACCAGGCCCTTCACGACCCGGACGGAGACCATCGAGGTCGCCGGCGGCGCGTCCAAGAAGATCGTCGTACGCCAGACCGCCGACGGCATGCCGCTGCTGTCCGACCGCGACGACGAACTCGTCCAGGTCGGCAAGAAGGCGAGCGTCGACACCGCCGCACCAGACCGGGGCGACGGCTACGGCATCGCCCTGAGGTGGACCGCCCTGGACCCGGGCACCACCATGGACGCCGTCTTCGCCCTCGACAAGGCGTCCGACTGGAGCTCCTTCCGGGACGCGGCCGCCGAGTTCGACGTGCCCTCGCAGAACCTGATCTACGCCGACACCAAGAACAACATCGGCTACACCCTGCCGGGCCGGATCCCCACCCGCTCGTCGGCGGACGACGGCTCCATCCCGGCGCCGGGCTGGGACTCCAAGTACAAGTGGACCGGCTTCATCAAGCAGGACGAGCTGCCCTACGAGTACAACCCGAAGCGCGGCTACATCGTCACCGCCAACCAGGCCGTGATCGACAAGGACAAGTACCCCTACACGCTCACCACGGACTGGGGCTACGGCACCCGCAGCCAGCGCATCACCGACCTGATCGAGTCGAAGATCAAGGACGGCGGCAAGATCTCCACCGACGACATGCGCCAGATGCAGACGGACAACAGCAGCGAGATCGCCAAGCTGCTGGTGCCCAGGCTGCTGAAGATCAATCTCGACGACAAGGACGTCCGGGACGCACAGAAGCTCCTGGAGGGCTGGGACTACACCCAGGACGCCGACTCGGCGGCCGCGGCCTACTTCAACTCGGTCTGGCGCAACATCCTCAAGCTCGCCTTCGGCAACAAGCTGCCCAAGGAGCTGCGGGTCAAGGGCCAGTGCCTGTGGGTCGACAAGATCGACAACACCGGTCCGGTGGACGACGACGCCAAGGTGCGCGAGTGCGGCGAGCGCGATGCCGACCAGGCCCAGCCGGACGGCGGCGACCGCTGGTTCGAGGTGGTCCGCAACCTCATGAACAAGCCGGACAGCGACTGGTGGAAGACGCCGGCCGGAGCGGGTGACCGCCCCAAGGCCGACAACATGGACGAGCTCTTCAAGCGCGCCATGATCGACGCCCGCTGGGAGCTGACCGCCAAGCTCGGCAAGGACATCGACACCTGGAGCTGGGGCCGGCTGCACCGCCTGTTCCTGAAGAACCAGACCCTGGGCACCGACGGCCCGGCCGTCGTCCAGTACATCCTCAACCGCGGCCCCTGGAAGCTGAGCGGCGGCGAGGCCACGGTCGACGCGACCGGCTGGAACGCCGCCGGCGGCTACGGCGTCGTGTGGGTCCCCTCCATGCGGATGGTCGTCAACCTCGACGACTTCGACAAGTCCAAGTGGATCAACCTCACCGGAGCCTCGGGACACGCCTTCAGCGCCCACTACACCGACCAGACGGGCAAGTGGGCCGACGGCGAACTGCTCTCCTGGTCGTTCTCGGACGACGCGGTCGGCAAGAGCACCAGCGACACCCTGGTCCTCAAGCCCTGAGCCCCGCGGTCACCGCCGCCGAAACGGCCCGCCACGCACGCGGGGCGGGCCGTTTCGCGCGAGAGCGGCACCGCGGGAGAGCCCTGGGCAGCGGCTCGGAGCGGCTCGGAGCGGCTCAGGGGCTCGGGAACCGGCGCACTCCCGACGGCGTCACCACCGCCTGCACGGGCAGATCGTGCGCCTCGGCGGGCACCCGCCCGACGACCTCCGTGTCGTACAGCAGCACCACGAGCGCCGGGCGCGCGCCCGCGCGCTCCAGACGTGCCAGCACCCGGTCGTACGACCCTCCGCCGCGCCCCAGGCGCATCCCGCGCGCGTCCACCGCCACCCCCGGCAGCAGCACGGCGTCCGCACCGAACACGGCGTCCGGCCCGAGGCGTTCACCGGTGGGCTCGAACAACGCCATCTTCCCGCCGTGTTGGACGCGGGCGAGGGAGCCCTCCCCGGCGTACGCGCCCCAGTCCAGGTCGTGGTCCGGCAGCAGCGCGGGGAGCAGCACCCGCACCCCCCGCGCGACCAGTGCGTCCAGCAGCGTGAGCGTGCCGGGCTCGTTCCCGACCGAGACGTACGCCGCCACCGTCCGTGCCCGCGCCAACTCGGGCAGTTCCAGCGCGTGCCCGGCCAGCGCGTCGGCCGCCTCCCTGACGACATCCGCCGTCAACCTGTTCCTCACCCCGAGGAACTCTCGGCGCAACATTCGCTTGTCACCCTCGGCCCCAGGTCCACCGTGCTCCACAGGTCGTTCCCGCACCCTTCTCCAATCCGCTCATATATGTGCCAAATGCTCGGAGCCTCAGTTTCTCCACAAAGGCACCGGATAAGGTTGCGGACATGACTCAGTCGCACCCCAGGATCAGCAAGGCTGTCATTCCTGCAGCGGGCCTCGGCACCCGGTTCCTGCCGGCCACCAAGGCCACTCCCAAGGAGATGCTGCCGGTCGTCGACAAGCCGGCGATCCAGTACGTGGTCGAGGAGGCCGTGTCGGCGGGGCTCGACGACGTCCTCATGATCACCGGACGCAACAAGCGTCCCCTGGAAGACCACTTCGACCGCAACTACGAGCTGGAGTCGGCGCTCCAGAAGAAGGGCGACGCCGGCCGGCTCGCCAAGGTGCAGGAGTCCAGCGACCTGGCGACCATGCACTACGTCCGCCAGGGCGACCCCAGGGGCCTGGGCCACGCCGTGCTGTGCGCCGCCCCGCACGTGGGCCACGAGCCCTTCGCCGTCCTGCTCGGCGACGACCTGATCGACCCGCGCGACCCCCTGCTCCAGCGCATGATCGAGGTCCAGGAGCAGCACGGCGGCAGCGTGATCGCGCTCATGGAGGTCGACCCGGAGCAGATCCACCTCTATGGCTGCGCCGAAGTGGAGACCACGGTCGACGGCGACGTCGTCAGGGTGACCGGCCTGGTGGAGAAGCCGGACCCGGCGGACGCCCCGTCGAACTACGCCATCATCGGCCGCTACGTCCTCGACCCGCACGTCTTCGACATACTGCGGCGCACCGAGCCGGGCCGCGGCGGCGAGATCCAGCTGACCGACGCCCTCCAGCAGCTCGCGCAGACGTATTCGTCGGCGGCTGACGCCGCGGGGAAGGTCGGCGGCCCCGTGCACGGCGTCGTCTTCAAGGGGCGCCGCTATGACACCGGCGACCGCGGCGACTACCTGCGTGCCATTGTCCGGCTCGCGTGCGAACGTGAAGACCTGGGCCCGGACTTCCGGACCTGGCTTCGCAGTTACGTAGCCGAGGAGATGCAGCAGAGTTGAGCAGCACCGCGACCCGCCCCGCCGGCCCGGACCACCTGTGGTCGGTGGACGAGCACCTGGAGGACATCCTCACCGCCGTCCGCCCCCTGGAACCCATCGAGCTCCAACTCCTCGACGCCCAGGGCTGCGTCCTGGTCGACGACGTCACGGTGCCGCTCTCGCTGCCGCCGTTCGACAACAGTTCCATGGACGGGTACGCGGTGCGGGTCGCGGACGTGGCGGGCGCGAGCGAGGAGTTCCCGGCCGTCCTGGAGGTCGTCGGGGACGTCGCGGCGGGCGCGGCCGAGCTGACCCCGGTGGGTCCCGGCCAGGCGGCCCGCATCATGACCGGCGCCCCGCTGCCGCCCGGCGCCGAGGCCGTGGTCCCCGTCGAGTGGACCGACGGCGGCCTCGGCAAGGGGCCGGCCACCGGGATGCGGGCGCGCAGCCTCGCGCCCGAGGGCGCCGAGGGGCACGTGCGCGTGCACCGGCCGGCCGAGGCACGTGCGCACGTACGCGCACGGGGCAGCGACGTGAAGGCAGGCGACCTGGCCCTGGCGGCCGGCACCGTCCTCGGACCGCCGCAGATCGCGCTGCTCGCCGCGATCGGCCGCGGCACGGCACGCGTGCGCCCGCGTCCGCGCGTGGTCGTCGTGTCCACCGGCAGCGAACTCGTCCAGCCCGACGAGGCGCTCGGCAGCGGCCAGATCTACGACTCCAACAGCTTCGCCCTCACCGCCGCCGCCCGGGACGCGGGCGCCATCGCCTACCGGGTGGGGGCCGTCGTCGACGACGCCGAGACCCTGCGCGCCACCATCGAGGACCAGCTCGTCCGCGCCGACCTGCTGGTTACCACCGGCGGGGTCAGCGTGGGCGCGTACGACGTCGTCAAGGAGGCCCTGGCGCACGTCGGCGACGAGGACGAGCCGGGCAGCGGCATCGACTTCCGCAAGCTCGCCATGCAGCCCGGCAAGCCCCAGGGCTTCGGCACCATCGGCCCCGACCACACGCCCCTGCTGGCGCTGCCGGGCAACCCGGTGTCCTCGTACGTCTCCTTCGAACTGTTCGTGCGCCCCGCCATCCGCACCCTGATGGGTCTCGACGACGTCCACCGGCCGCGCACCACGGCGACCCTCAGGGCCGGCAAGGCGCTGAGCTCGCCCAGGGGGCGCAGGCAGTTCCTGCGCGGGGCGTACGCCGACGGCGAGGTGACCGCCGTGGGCGGCGCCGGTTCGCACCTGGTCGCGGCCCTCGCGCACGCCGACGCGCTGATCGTCGTACCCGAGGACGTGGAGTCCCTGGAGCCCGGCACCGACGTCGAGGTCGTCCTGCTCGGCTGACGGAGCTCCGGCGCGGCCGGCGGACGTCCGGCCACGCACGTGTACCCGTCCGCCGGGCGGTCCTGCCCGCTGCTGCCCGCCGTCTTGGCGGTACCGTGTCGCGCACAGCAGGCCCGAGCGCCGCACCGCGACGGGCCAGGACCGGGAGCGCCACACAGCATGACTGAGCCCTTCCGGGGGGACACCCCCGGACCCTCCGTGCCAGACCGACTGACGCACCTCGACGACGCGGGGGCCGCCCGCATGGTCGACGTGTCCGGCAAGGACGTCACCGCACGCACCGCCCGTGCCAGCGGACGGGTCCTCGTCTCGCCCCGCGTGGTCGAGTTGCTGCGCGGTGAGGGCGTTCCCAAGGGCGACGCCCTCGCCACCGCGCGCATCGCCGGGATCATGGGGGCCAAACGCACCCCGGACCTGATCCCGCTGTGTCACCCCTTGGCCCTCTCCGGTGTGAAACTGGATCTGGCGGTCGCGGACGACGCGGTGGAGATCCTGGCCACGGTGCGGACGACGGACCGCACGGGTGTCGAGATGGAGGCGCTCACGGCGGTCTCCGTCGCGGCGCTCACCGTGATCGACATGGTCAAGGCGGTCGACAAGGGAGCGGTCATCACGGACGTACGCGTGGAGGAGAAGACGGGCGGGAAGTCGGGCGACTGGAGCCGGGCGTGAACGCCGGGCCGTCCGCCGACGGTGCGCCGCGCGCGCCGTATCGCGCGCTGGTCGTGACCGCCTCCAACCGGGCCGCCGCCGGTGTCTACGAGGACAGGGGCGGACCGCTGGTCGCGGCGGGCCTGGCGGGCCTCGGGTTCAGCGTGGACGGACCGCGGGTCGTGCCCGACGGGGAACCCGTGGCGGCGGCGCTGCGCGCGGGGGTCGAGGCGGGGTACGACGTCGTCGTCACCACCGGCGGCACCGGGATCTCGCCCACCGACCGCACGCCGGAGGCGACCCGCGCGGTGCTCGACTACGAGGTGCCGGGCATCGCCGAGGCCGTCCGGGCGTTCGGACGGGAGAAGGTGCCCACCGCCGCGCTCTCCCGCGGCCTGGCCGGGGTGGCGGGCCGGACATTGATCGTCAACCTTCCGGGGTCCACCGGCGGGGTGCGGGACGGCCTCGCCGTCCTGGAACCGCTGCTGGCGCACGCCGTCGACCAGATCCGCGGCGGCGACCACCCCGGGCCGAGCAGTGGGGGTGCGAGCTGAACAGCCTGTCCTGGCCCGTCGTGCTGGTGGACGGCGACATCGTCCTCCGGCCCATAAGGGTGCGCGACCAGCGGGCCTGGCGCGAGGTCAACCGGCGCAACCGGGACTGGCTGCGCCCCTGGGAGGCCACCATCCCACCGCCGACGCCCAGCGGGCCGATCGCGCACCGGCCGACCTACCGGCAGATGGTCCGGCACCTGCGGTCCGAGGCGAACGCCGGCCGCATGCTGCCGTTCGTCATCGAGTACCAGGGGCGCCTGGTCGGGCAGTTGACCGTCGCCGGGATCACCTGGGGGTCGATGTGCTCGGGACACGTCGGCTACTGGGTGGACCGGTCGGTGGCCGGCCGCGGGGTGATGCCGACCGCTGTCGCGCTCGTGGTGGACCACTGTTTCCGCACCGTTGGTCTGCACCGCATCGAGGTCTGCATTCGCCCCGAGAACCGTCCCAGCCGCCGGGTCGTGGAGAAACTCGGATTCCGCGAGGAGGGCCTGCGGCCGCGTTATCTCCACATCGACGGCGCGTGGCGCGACCACCTCGTCTTCGCGCTCACCGCCGAAGAGGTGCCCGAGGGGTTGCTCGGCCGCTGGCAGCGGGCACGCTCCCAGAGCGCGTCCGCGAAGGCGCCGGGGCCGACGGGCACTTCTCCGCACGTGCCCCGCAATCCGCAGAACACTCCAGGGAATCCCGGGTAGCGGCCCAAATTGAATGCGTGTTCGAAATTGATCGGTTCTTGACCGTCTTGGGGCGTTGAATTCGCGGCTCCGACGGCCTGCTGATCGCATCGGTCACAAAAAAAGCTCGAAATATCAGCCAGATCGTGCGACACACCGGCGCAATTGGCAGATGGCCCCACGCAAACCCCTCTACCGTGTGAGGCGTGAGCAGCAGCGGCCTCATCTACGCAGTCATTGTCGGGGCCTGGGCCGCCTACTTGGTGCCGATGTGGCTCCGTAGGCAGGACGAGCTGAACGAGGCCCGTCCGACGGAACGCTTCAGCACCGCCATCCGGCTGCTGTCCGGACGGGCGGGGATGGAGCGTCGGTACGCCAGGGACCTGCGGGCGCGCTCCGCCTCGGAGGGGGAGCAGGACGCCGGCGAACCGGACGCCGCCACCGACTCGGTGGACGTCCGGGCCTTCGCCATGCCTCCGACCCGCCGTCAGGTCCGGGCGGACGTCCCGGCGGAGAGGGCACCGGAGGCGCCCGGACGCCAGGAACCGGCGCGCGGCCAGGCGGTCGCGCCGACGGCCACGTCCGCGCCGCCCCGCCAGTCGGGCACCGCAGCCGTACCCGCCCCGGCATCCGCCCCCGCGCCCGCGCCGAAGTCCGCCCCCGCGCCCGCGCCCAAGTCCGGCTCCGCGCCCGCCCGCAAGCAGATCCCGACTCCCCGGCGCGCGCCCTCCGCACAGGCGGCCGCGGAACGCGCCCGGCGCTCGAAGGCGCTCGCCCGCCGTCGGCGCACCACCGTCATGCTCTTCGTCGCCTTCACGCTCGGCGCGATCGTCGCCGCCGTCGGGGGACTGGCGTTCCTGTGGGCGCCGGGCGTTCCCGCCGTCATGCTCAGCGCCTACATCGCCTACCTGCGTGCACAGGAGCGCCGGCGCTTCGCGTACCAGATGGACCGGCGTCAGGCCGAGGTCGCCGCGCAGCGGTTGCGGGAGCGCCAGCCGCGTCGGCGCGCGCCCCTCGACCCGGCGAGCGTCGGCGCGGACGAACCGGAGGAGGGACCAGCGAGCGGGACCGACCCCGGCCTGTCCGCGCTCGCCGCCGACCGGCGCGCCCTCGTCGAGCAGACCGACCACGCCGAGTGGGTCGACCAGCAGCGCGAGCGGCAGCGCCGGCCCGGCCACGGTGACAGCTGGGACCCGGTGCCGGTGCCCCTGCCGACCTACGTGACCGCACCGGTCGCGCCGCGCGCCACCTCCGACGTGGACCTCGGGGCACCGGACGCGTGGAGCTCGGCGCGGTCCAGTGCCGTCGCGCCGGAGCAGGAGGCCGGGGCCGCCGCCGCGCCCGAGGCCGAGGCGGCGGTGGCGGAGCCCGCCGCCGACGACAGCACGGCGCCCGCCGACGGCCGGAGCGACACCCTCCCCCACGCTCGACGGCGCTCGCGCGGGGGGACCCCCACCGCTGCCTCCGCCCGCCGGGCACGCGAACGCGGCCGCACGCCCCTCTTCGACCAGTACGAGGACGGCGACCGCCCCCGCGCGGCCAACGAATGACCTGACGGCGAGGGCGCGGGGCGCCTCGGCACCCCGCGCCTGACCAGTCAGGGAACGGATTTCCAAGCACCCCGACGGGGATGCTAGAGTTTCACTCGTTGCAAGGGCCTGTGGCGCAGTCCGGTAGCGCACCTCGTTCGCATCGAGGGGGCCAGGGGTTCAAATCCCCTCAGGTCCACTGCACGGCTGTCTCTGAGTCTGCTCAGGGATGGTTGACAAGATCCCGACCGATCTCCAGATCGGTCGGGATCTTGTCATTTCCGAAGCTGTTCCAGCCGGGCGCACCGGCGTGCGGTGAACGTCACTTGGAGGAGTGATGGACCAGCGAGCGCAGGACCGCGGCACGGTGCACGGGACGGTCGGCCCCGGCCGGCTTCCTGAGGCGGACTGCCCGTTCTGTCGCATTGTTCGGGGCGCCGCACCCGCGCGCGTCGTCCGTGAATGGCAGGGAGCGTTGGCCATCCGCCCGCGGGGTGGCGGTGTCACGCCGGGACATGTGCTCGTGCTGCCCAAGACGCATGTCCCCGATGTGGCGGCCGATCCGGCCGTGTCCGCGATGACGATGAGGCACGCCGCCGAGCTCGCCGCCGAGGTGGGCGATTGCAATGTGATCACCTCGCGGGGTGCGATCGCCACGCAGACGGTCCCGCATCTGCATGTCCACGTGGTGCCCCGCCGTCAGGGAGACGGGATCGCGTTGCCCTGGACGACCTCGGCTGCCGGGGACAACCCGCCTCGTCCGGGAGACCGGCGCCCACGGTGGACGGCCCACCGCCCCGCCTGGCGCTGAGCACCGCGGCGGAGCCGGCGCACCGGGTGGTGGGGGGCCGTGGGAGGTCAGCTCAGGAAGAGGGTCAGCAGAGTGCCGGCGATGACGAGCGACCCGTAGCAGAACAGCATCGGCCGAGACAGCAGTACGGGCAGCCAGGGCGCTTCGCCGCCGTAGCGGTGGGCGTCCATCGTGAACGGGGGTGGAGGGGCCTCCCCGCCGGTGACGACCTTCTCGTGCAGGCCCCGGAACAGCCGCTCCTGACGAAGGTAGTAGCCGTCGAGCAGCCAGAATCCGATCGCCACGGTCGCGGTCACCGGAATCGTCCTCCAGGGCGTGCGGCCGTGTGCCACGGCGATCAGCGTGCTGTCGAGCGTGATGCACCAGCCCTTGACCAGGAAGGAGTTGTTGCCCAGCCGGGAGATCACGCTCTGCAGCAGTTCCAGGTGTTTGACGTCCTGCTCACTGAGGTGCGGGCGCCGGCTCATTCTTGCGGCGCCGCTGCCGGGGCGAACCGCGCGGGCGCGTCAGGGATCAGGAACTGGCGGTGCAGTTCATCGACGAGGTCCTCCAACTGATCCTCCAGCAGATCTGGGGCGTACTGGTTCAGCAGGTCGGTGTAGTGGTCCAGGATGTCCAGGCGCAGCCGGGGGGTGGCTCCTCCGCTGCTCTCCTCGTCCACGGGCAGGGCGTACTCCCGTAGCGGCAGTCGCAGGGTGCCGGCCAGCCCGGTCTCGGCCCGCTCGTCGACGATTGCGGCGCACGCGTCGTCCACCACCCGGCGCGCCTCGGCCGCGGCCCACTCCACGGCGGCGGACAGCCGGTGCCAGGACGCGGCGTGCGCGGTGATCCGCTCTCGCGCCGCCGGGACCATCATGCGCACCTGGCCCTCGGCGGAGGACAGGTCCTTCTTTGCCTTCTTGCAGCTCTCGGCGTACGGATTGTGCGCGAGGACCGCTGTGGTCAGCGTGGCGAGGCTGAGAGCGGTGAGGACGAAGACCGCCATGAGGTAGCCGTTCTCCCCGAAGGTCGCAGTGACCTGGTTGCTCTGCTTTGCGCGGCTGTGGGCGGTCGCCGCGAGCAGGCCGACGAGCAGCGCGTTGCCGAGCACCGGCAGCGTCAGGCCGGGCCAGGGAAGGTCGTCGGGCCGCCGGGTCTCCTCCCGCGGACCGTCCAGCCGCCACAGGTACCGCCAGGCGGCCCAGGGGGCACGCCGTACGCGTGCGAGGCGGCGGTCGTTGCGCTCCCGGAGCCGGAAGAGCGAACGGGCGAGTACGGAGGCCATGGCGAACTGGAGGCAGGACACCCCGATCGCGGCCAGATAGCCGAATGCGTGGATCGCCGTGTTCGCCAGGCCGTGCGCGTCCGGCAGATCCAGGAGAAGAACCACGGCCTCCCCGACGAAGGGCAGTTCGAAGAGCGAGCTGAGCACGAGCATGACCCACCGCAGCCACTTCCACGGTCGCCGTCCGTGGCGCCGGTCCTCCGGCCCGTCCGCGGCGTGCCGGTTCCTTACCTCCTTGACGTCGTCTCGTGCCTGCCCCGCTGAGCGGCGGGCCGCGAACCACCGCACCACGTCGATGGCCTCCCGCGCGGACTGGAATGTCTCGTGGAGTGCGTCGCCCATTTCGCCGAGGGAGGACTGGGCCTTGGCCAGGTCGGTGTTGCCCCGGGTGAAGGCACGCGTCAGCGCCGCGTGCTCCTGGCTGTCCACAGGGTCCACGGGGCGCCCGGCCTGGCGCTGACCGTTCGGGTCGACCAGAGGGAGGAAGGGTCTGGTGCAGGGTATCGGCGACTCGCGGGGACCCCCAGGTCCAGAACCGTTACTGCCGTTCACGTTCATAGCTCGGCGTCCGACCTCACTTCCAGAAGACGCGGATGTCCACGCGGCGGTCGCACTGGAGCCGCTCCTTGGCGGACATGTCGTCGGTGGACCTGCTTGCGGGGCACCCTGGGGACACCCCCTGGCCGAGCGCGTGGACGCGTGCCCTGGGCACCCCGTGCTCGGCGAGCACCTCGGCCACCGCGTTCGCGCGGCTCTGGGAGAGCGACCGGTCGTTGCCGGAGCCACCACGCGGATCGACGTAACCGTCGACCTCGACGCGGTCGAGTCCCGGTGTGGTGCGCGCTCGGACGGCGATGTCGGCGAGCGGCGCCGTGGCCGTCGGGCGCAGCTCTGCGGAGCCGGTGTCGAACAACGCGGCACCCGGCAGCGGATACGTCCGGGAGCGGCCGTCCCGGTACGGCACCGTCGGGTCGGCGGGTACCGGGCCGGTGGCGTGCGGGGTGGGCGCCGGGCCGACCGGGGTGTCGACGGCCGTGCAGGACGCTGCGGTCCCGCCCGCGCGTTCGCAGAGGGTTCTCCACAGGCGGGCCAACCATGCGCGCTGGCCCTGGTTCGCCGACGGCTGGTCCTCGGCCGACTGCCCCAACCCCACGAATGTGACGTCGACGCCAGTCAGGTCGGGCAGTTCGGAGAACTCGCCCTTGGTGGCGCACACCGACGCGATGGCCTTGATCTCCTCCTCGGAGCCGAAGGCGGCCTGGCGCAGGTCGGCGCAGCCGGTGGTCGACAGGCCGTCGCTCAGCACCACCAGCCGCCGTGAGCCCTCGACCCCCCGCAGCAGGGCCACGCCCGTCGCCAGCGCGCCCAGGACGTCGGTGCCGCCGTGGGCGGGAACCGCGTGCTGAGCGGTGGTGAGGTCCTCGGTGAGGCATCCGACCGCGTGGTCCCGGTTGGACTTCTGCCCGCCGGAACCTCGCGCGCTCCTCTTCCAGTCGGCGGACCGCTTCCGGAAGGCCCAGTCGACGTCTCCGGGGGCGCCCGCGAAGGTGCCGAGGGAAAACGTGTCGCCCGCCGCGACCCTCTTCCGCAGCAGGGCGTCGGCGGCTCCGGAGTAGTCGGGTCCTCCGGCACCGAGCACGGAGGCCGAACGGTCCATCAGGAGGACGGTGGCGCCCGCGCGAGGGCCGGGGGCCTGGTCCTTCATCCAGGCGCAGCCGGCTCTCGGATCGTCCGTGTCGCAGCCGACGAGCAGGGCGGCGAGCAGAACGACCGGTGCCAGGGCGCCGGCCGCGCGGGTGAGGTGGGATGTCCTCACAGCTCCATCTCCTCCAGCATGACGAGATCCCCGGCCCAGGCACCCGGGCCGAGCCCCATCTCCTTGCGGAAGGCGTTGAGCGCCGTGTCGTACATGGTGGTGAACTCGTACATCCCGGAACGCTGGTGTGCCCCGCTCGCGCCCTCGAGTGCCCGCAGCAGTGCCTGGACGCTGGTGAGGCGCTCCTTGCGCAGCGCCGACATCACCACGTGGAACTCGTCGTCGGCGAAGGCGGACGCGAAAGGCACCAGCAGGCGTCGCTTGTGCGCGTCGAGTTCGTCGAGCAGTTCCAGGTCCTTGATCACTTCGAGCCAGGCCTCGGTGAGCTCCCGCGCCCGCTTCGCCCTCAACTCACCGACCCGCAGTGTCTCCTTCAGAGTCAGTTCCTCCAGGCGGTACTGCAGCACGTGATCACGCACGGCGGGATCGACGCGCACCCGGACCGACGGTGTGCAGCGGATGCGGCCCTGTGCGTCGTCGTAGCACCAGTTGCCGTCTGTCGAGAGCCTGGTGTTGATCGCCTGCTCGGCCGCCTCCGGGTCGTCCGGCGCACAGGCGCGGGCGGCCGTCCAGGCGACCCGGAGCAGTTCCTCCCGAGCCGTCTCCTCGTGCTGGCGGACACGGGTCTTCAGCGTCTCCCGGGACATCTCCGTACTGGTCCACCGGAAGGCAGGAAAGACCTGGAAGGAGAACACGTCGCCGTGGGCCGCCATGGGGATCGCGCTCTCCACGGGCGGTGACTGCACCGACACCTTTTTCCGCGGTCCCGCTCCGTCGGTGTCGTCGTCGGAGCGGGCGTCCTCCGCCTGCGGCTCGCCGGTGCCGTCGCCGTTCTTCGAATGCCACCATGTGCGTACCGCTTCGCGCACGGTGGCGAGCAGGCCCTTGGGCCGTCGTCGCATGGCTGATCCTCCTGTGATCGGCTGGACTGCGGGATGTGGTGGGGAGCGGCCGGGCGGGCCGGCGCTCAGGTCCGGCGCTTGCGGATCGCGCGCAGTACGCGTCGCGCGCAGGCCGCGTCCGGGTTCTGCTGCACCGTGCGGGCGACGTTGAAGAGGGCCCGGGGAAGGTGCCGTTCGGTCGAGAGAACGCGGGGTGCGAACCTCTCCAGGAACAGGCACAGCTCGCTGTCCCTGTCGCCGGCCAGGAGCCACTGCTCCAGCAGCGCCCACGCCAGTTTCGTGTGGTCCGGGTCGAGCAGTGCGTGCCGCCACAGCAGCGCAAGGGACGTCTCG
Organism: Streptomyces sp. NPDC086777; assembly: GCF_040702065.1. Taxonomy (NCBI): domain Bacteria; kingdom Bacillati; phylum Actinomycetota; class Actinomycetes; order Kitasatosporales; family Streptomycetaceae; genus Streptomyces; species Streptomyces sp. NPDC086777. The sequence continues at coordinate 139,599 of NZ_JBFBJI010000009.1, forward strand.
CGCTCGGGACTCGCCATCGCCCGGTCGGCGAGCGTCGGGCGGAACGGCAGTTCAAGCCCGACGGTGTACGGGCCGAGCACGAGCAGGGTCCCCACCGCGTGCCGGAGCGGGGACGCGTCGTTGTCCGGGCACCTGACCCACCGGGCGAGCGCCTCGGTGACGGGTTCGACGCCACCGGGTGTCAGGAACAGTGCGGCCGTCGCGTAGGCGATGGAGGCGTAACGGACGGGAGTGCGCCGGCCGCCCAGCGCTTCCAGGGCCTGCAGGGTGCGCGGAACATCCCGCGTGCCCACCAGCGTGCCGTAAGCCCGGGCCGCGCTGTCCCGCAACTGCGGTGTGGGGCTGCGGGCCCAGTCGGCGACCTGCCGGTCGATCCGTGCCGTCAGCCAGGAGTCCCCGGCCTCGACGGCCACCGCGAGGGACAGGGCGGCGTTCTGCCGGATCCGTGCCGACCCGTCGCGGGCCCAGAACTGTACGAGGTCCCGGTAGACGCTGTCGAGATCGTGGCGCAGCAGGAGGCCTGCGATGACCGCGGCCCTCGACCGGACCCGCGGCAGCCGGTCCTCGGCCAGCGTCCGCAGCCACCGCAGCAGTGGTGCGCGCAGCCACCCCGCCCCGTGCCAGACGACGTCGAGCACGGTCGCCATCAGCTCCGGCTCCGCGAGCCGGACGCGGCGCGGATTGTCGGACAGGCCGGCGTCCGGTGCCGCGGCGATGCCCGCGCCGGTATCGACCAACTGGTCGATGACCAGGTCCAGGACCCGGCGCTCGGGAGCGGCCTCGCGGGTCTCGGCCCGCTGCACCTCGTCACAGAGCAGCGTCCCGGCCCGGATGAAGTCGGACAGGGGCAGGCCGTCGAACAGGACGAAGGCGAGGCGCAACGGCAGCTGGTGAGGGCTGAGTGCCGCATCGGGCGCCGAGCCCAGACCGAGCAGGTTCTGGGCCTGGGTGCGCAGCCGGTCGCGCCAGGCCCCGAAGGCCTGGCCGAGTTCCTCTGCGGGACGATGCAGGTAGCCGGCCAGCGTGCTCGCCAGGGACACGACCTCGCGGACCGGTGGGTTCGCACGGAGCTCGTCGTCCACACGCGGGTCCCGCAGCGCGTCACGCAGGAACTCTCCCAGGGCCTGCCGCGGACATTCCCCCGCCCCGTGGTCCTTTGCACGGTGCTTTTGGAGGGCAGAGTCCAGGTGAGCCTTGAGCACCTCCTTCAAGTCGGGCCCGGTGTGCCGGAACGCGTACGGTGACAGCGCGTCGATCTTCGCTCCGGCGCTCTGCACGATCAGGACCACGTGGGCCCCGATCCGCTCCGCCCGGAGCGCCAGGGTCTCCAGGGCGGCCGGTGTGGGCAGCTCGGTGCCCAGGTCCAGCACGACGCCGTGCCCCTTGGCGAGCTGCTGGTCGGCCTGCTCGGCCAGGGCCTGTGCCAGTCCCGTGCCTCCGCTGTGCAGGACGGCGACCCGGTCTGCGCCGCAGGCATCGGCCAGCAGTACCCGGGCGGTGTTGTCCCGCCCGGTACCGCGGGCTCCGATCACGACGGCGAGGTGCGTCGACGTCAGGCAGTCGGCCATCGAGCGGTGATCCGGGACCGGTGCGTGCAGACGGTGGCGCCGCTGTATGTCCCCGGCGTCCAGCGGGGTCCGCTGGAACTCGACGGGTTGGGAGCCGGCCAGGTTCAGCGAGAGGGCGGTGTTGTGATGTCCGCCGTACGTGTTCGCGTTGCCGGTGGAGTGGCGGATCAGGAAGGAGAACTGGTCGCCGGAGATCGGTTCGACGGTTTCGCCTTCGTCCTCCGCGGCCCGGGACGGTCGGGGTGCCGACGGCCGCGGACCGGGAGCGTGCGAGCTGCCCGTGGCTCCCTGGCTGTCGTCCAGGGCGCTGCCGTCCTTCGGGGGGCCGGGAGCCGACGGGGCCGCCGTGCCGTCCTCCGGGGCGGCGGACAGGGGGGTGGCCGCGTCGACGGGGTCGTCCTGCCGCTGCGGTGCCTCCGTGACAGGGAGGTCGGTGCCGGAGGCGGCAGGGTCGGCGTCGCGGTGATCGTCCGCCGGGGTGCTCACGGGTGCTCCAGGTCGTCGTCGTCCTCGGGGTCCGTAGCGGTGGCCGGAGTGGTGGAGTCGTAGTGGTTGATCGAGTTGTACCGGCCGCCGAAGATGGCGTTGCCGCCGTCCATCCGCTCGATGGTGAAGGCGGTTCCACCGCCGGTCCCCGCGCCGCCGCCCTCGCCGCGCCGCTTCGGCCCCAGATCGGGGACGGCCTCGCGGATCGCGGCGAGGAGCGGAGGGAAGTCGATGTGCTCCTGGTGCGGGCGGAAGTAGACGGCCTGCCGGTATGCCAGGTACCGGATGTCGGCGGGGAGTTCATCCTCGTCCGGGAGTTGCGCGCCGTCGACCAGGACGGGGATGACGGGCAGCTTGTACAGGCCGGCGAGAGCGATCTCCCGGCGGACCCAGTCGTCCGCACGGTCGATGAGGCGGCGGCCCGAGGCGTCCGACACGGACGCCCACCGGGCTCCCACGACCACGAGCAGGAGGTCGCACTTCCTGACGGCCCGTTCGAGCTGTTCACGGAAGTCGTGGCCCTTCGGGAGGCTGCGCTGGTCCCGGAACGCCGCCCGCGCGCCGAACTCGCACTGGAGCTTGGTGTCGATGTGCGGGCCGACGGAACCCGTGTCAGCGCGACGGAAATTGGTGAAGAGAGAGGGGGTCACGGGGCTCCTCGTTCCGCGATGGAAGAGACGGCTGGTTCGCCATGTGTGCCTCGGGCGTGCGGGAAGGCCGCTGAATGACCGAAGGCGGTGCGTAAACCTGACATTTTCAGTCGCCCCGAGGGGGGTCAACGGTGTTGCCTGGCGCCACTTGTGTCGGCAACAGGACACAAAATCGGTCCACAGGGGCCGCATGGGATCGAGGCGACGGATGTGCCCGGTCGCGTACGGAGGTCCGCCCGTGCTGGATTCGGTGCGTCCGCGGTGGCGGTGCGGCGCACAGGGGGGTGGTTCAGTCCGCTGAGCCGCGGCGTGCGCGCGGTGCGGCGTCACCGCTCAGGCCGGCGGCGATGACCGGGAGGACCTCACGGACTGCCGCATGCCCGCTGCGCCTGGTCAGTGCCGAACGGAGTTGCCTCACGTCGGTTCGTACGGTGGCCGAATCGGTCGTCATGACGTCGTGGGCGACGGACTCGGCCACCTCGCAGGCGCGTTCGATCTCTCCGGCGTCGGCCAGGGCCAGGGCCAGCCGCGCGCTGTGGCGGGCTCTGGCGCGCAGCGCGTACGGTGCGATCTCGTCCTGGCCGGTGTCGAGCAGGGTCACCGCGTCCTCCGGTCGGCCGAGTTCTCGCAGGCACCAGGCCTTGACGAAGGCGGTGAGGTCGGGAATCTGGGTGCCGCCGAGGGTGGGAGTGCCGTCCGGCTGCGGCTGCGACTGGTCCAGGAGGCCGGCGCCGTGGTCCAGAGCCCGGCGGCAGGCGTCCTCGTCGCCGAGGAGCGCGTACCCCTGAGCCTCGCGCTGCGCGGCGAGTGCTCTGATGCGGAGGCCCCGGGCACGCGTCCCCGCAGCTCGGGCGAGCTCGACGGTGGCGAGCGAGTCGTCCTGATACAGGGCGAGTTCGGCCTGCCTCAACAGGGCGTAGGCCACGAGCTCCTGGTCTCCGACGGTCTCGGCGATTTCGGCCGCGTGGTCGGTCCAGTACCGCGCGGCCCGGTCGTCACCCGCCTCCTGCCACATCCACCCGGTGTACTCGGCGAAACGTGCGGCGAGCCCCAGAGCGGCGCTCCGGTGTGCGTGCGCCGTGCCACGTCGCAGTCCGCGGAGGGTCGCGGTCGCCGTGACGCTCAGTGGGATCACCACGGCCGGTCCGGAGAACTGGCCGAGCCGGCGGCATTCGTCGAAGAGGGCCCGGAACACCGGGAGTATCGCCTCGGCCGGCGCGTTGTTGAGCGAGGCGGGGGTGATGGCACTGCGCGCGACGACGGTGGGAATCCTTCCCGCCTCCGAGGCGGCCGGGCCGGGGGACATGAAGTCGCCCTCCCCGTCGTCGTGCAGGTGGAAGGACCAGGAGGCGGCGCCCGTCGACGCGCCCGCGGCCGAGTCCCGGTTCCGTTCCCCGGCGGGTCCGGGCGTCAGCAGCGCCGCAAGCTCTCCCCCCGCGTGGAGCTTGGCGTCCAGGGCGAGGGCCATCCTGCCCGTGGGCGTGGCGAGTCCGCGCTCGATCTTGCTCAGGTACGACTTCGAGATGTGGACCGCGTCGGCCAGTCGGGCCAGTGACAGCGTGGACTCCTCCCTCCTGCGGCGCAGTTCCGGGCCGAAGTCCGACCGGGCTGGTGACATGGTGGCTCCCCGCCTTGCTCCGTTGCTGGACGGATATTGCCACACTTGGAAAGAAGATCGTCTACTTAATTAATATGTGCGAGCGTATGTCCGAATCTGAGCCGTATCTTCGATAATGCGTTCTGGTTTCGTGGGATTGGCGCCCGCTTCCTGCCACGTCCACCGGCTGTACTCCGCGAAGGCGAGATGCGCCGAGAACCACGAATCGCCGGGGTCTCGCCCTGGTGTCCCGGTGACGTGTGCGGCGGCAGGGGGTGACTCAAGCCTGACGCAGGGCCTTCGCGAAGCAGCGGCTGGACTCGTAGTGGCGGTAGTAGCCGAACTTGACGCACGGTTCGTAGCCGCTGGAGGTGTACAGGGCGATGGCCTCCGGCTGCTCGGTGCCGGTCTCCAGGACCATGCGGAGGCGGCCGGCCGCATGGGCGTCGGCCTCCAGGGCCGCGAGCATCCGGCGGGCGAGGCCCCGGCCGCGCATCGCCTCGATGACGAACATGCGCTTGAGCTCGGCGTCGCCGTCCTGGTTGCCCTCGCCGTTCGCGTCCTGGCTGCGCCAGCCGCCGGTGGCGACCGGCCGGTCGGACTCGTCGTACGCGATCAGGTAGACGCCGTTCGGCGGTGCGAAGTCGGCCGTGTCGAGGACGGTGGCGTCGCCGCCGTCGCCGTAGCGCAGCTGGTACTCGGCCTGGACCTCGTCGTTCAGCTTGACGGCGTCGGGGTGGTCGAAGGCGACCGGGCGTATATTCATGTGAGGCATCGTATATTCGTGCGGGCGGTGAACGCGGTGGACAACGGGACTGCGTCCAGTGTGCCGGTATCGTGCCCTGGTGCTGACTGTGACCTCGGTCTATGTGTGGAAAACACTCATACCGTGACCTGCGGTGATCTGGAGCAGCGCGCCCAAAGCGCGCAGTGCCTTGCTGCGGCTCTGACCGGCGAACATGCGCGTAGGGGTAGGTGACCCCGGCACCTGTTTCAGGGTGCCGGGGTCACGTGTGTTGCGGGCCGTACCGCCCTGCGGGGGAACGGCGGGGTGGCCGTTCAACGGCGGTTCAAGTATCCGAGGGCGCTGTCAGGGCGCACTCTCGGTCGGCGACTCGGCCTGTTCGGTGAGTCGGGGTCACTGCGAATGCGCCCACCTCGGCAGTGGGTGGCCCGGCGTGCCCGAGCTTGGTGCGGTGAGTTTATCGTTCGCGTGTTTGAATCTGGGTCGTTTCGGCTGGCCAGTGACGTGCGGCGAAACTGTGCGGCTTCGCCTTGCATGCAAAGGTGGCGGAGCCCTTCTGGGTGGACGGTGACCGCCTCGGACTGCGTAAGAGCGTGATGTTCGCAGGCGTACGCCGTGCACTGCGTGTGATTGTGCGAGCGGAAAGGGCTAAAGTCCTTTCAGTCGAATGCCTAGGTGGCGAATTACCCCATGAAAGTACGGCTGTGACCTAGTCGACACCGAGGAATCAAAAAAAACTTTCCGGAAGCAGTTGTGGGTCGCGCCACATATGCACGATGGTTGTTGCGCGCCCAAAAAGGGCCCCCAGCCCACTACTTGGCGGTGAGCGGCTGGAGGCCCCAAGGCGCTGTGCCCTTCGGGAGCATCCGAGAGAGGAACAGTCCTTTGTCACGCAAGCGTAAGACAGCCATGCCCCAACGCGACACCTCCAAAGGGGAGCTGATCTCGTTGATTCTGGCGATCGCAGCACTGTCGGTTGGAGCCACACTTGTGATCGCCCACGCAGCGACAACAACCGAGGCTTCCAGCTTCGTCGTTACCGTCCTTGCGGCGATCGGCTGGGGGGCTCACCGAAGTAGGTAGCTGGGCACTGGTTCTACTGCTTAGTTAAGACCTCGACGAGTTCGGGGAGCTGCTGGGCTCGATTGGGCTCTGAACAGAGGCGATATGCGGTAGAGGCGATGGGCAACCCCGGCATCTGTGGTCACGGTGCCGGGGTCGTTCGCTGTTTGGAGACCTCGCCGCCCCTGCGGGGGATCAAGGACGGCGAGGCCGATCAGGGGAGGGCGTGTGCGCCTGTCGGCGTGCCCTTTTCGCGGTGCGTGGCCCATGTCTCGGCAGCGGCCGTGAGTACGGCTCTGTGAGGCATGGGACGCGTTCGTTCCCAGTCCTCCCACGCGGTGTAGACGGTGCGCGCGAACAACGTGAGGGTGTCAGGGGTGGCGGCCTGGTACACGGGGACTTGCCGGGCGATCCCTTCGGCCTGCTCCGGCGTGTGGCCGGCGGCGATGAGGCGGGGGATGGTCAGCGCGGTGTCTGCCCACGCAGGGGCGGGGCAGGCAAGGGCCCAGTCCAGTAGAAGCAGCTCGCCGGCATCTTTCATAAGCATGTTGTGGGGGGACAGGTCCGTGTGGGCGAGTGCTCTGCCTTGGAGTCCGCTCGGTACGTCCTGAGGCAGGAACTCGGCCCACCGTGTGTGAAGCGGCTTCTTGTTCAGAGTCTCGGGCCATGGCGTCTGCGATACAGCGGTGAGCGTGCGTACGAGGGCGGCGAGATCGTCCGAGCCTGGACCCAGATCGGGGTACCGGCCCTCGACGTATTCGTATCCGTACAGCCGCCACCCGCCGGCGTCGACCTCCCATAGTGCGCGAGGCGCAAGGGGCGCGTACTGCGTGACCTTGGCCTCGTGGCGGTACACCCACGCCTGTGGGTCGTCCTCGCGGGTGCCTTTGACGAACGCTCGGCCGGTTCGGGCGTCGATGGTGCAGGCAAGTCGGGACATGACGCCGTGCGGCGCGGTCTGGGCGTCGTCGACTGGGCCCGTGTGGCGTTCGACGGCGGCCCGGGTTTCTGCTGGTAGGTCGTGCCATTCGATGCGATCCACCCGCGGTCTCCTGCGTTGGTCGTGCAAGGGGGCCGGACCCCCGGCTTGGCCACAGCGTGGCACAGACCGGGGGCCGGCGAGGGTACTGCTACGGGTGGTTCGGGCTGTCCGAGCAGTTCGCGTGGCACTGCGAGCACTCGGCGAGGTCCAGCTCGGGCCAGAACTCCATGTCGATCTCGTACCCGGCGAGCGTGATCGCGTCGACCGTCCGCGCCCGGAGGGCCTTGCCGCCGCCGTGCTCCTCCGGGTCGAGGTATCCGGGCTGGTGGTCCAGGAACCGGCCGAACGTCTTCTCGCAGAACTCCCGGTACGCCTTGGTGTGGAGCAGGAAGGCGTGCCAGAAGTCATCGACGAGCGGCGAGGGGCTGAGCGGCCTCACGCTGAAGTCGCATGCGGCGAGGAACGCGAGCATCTGCCCGACGCCGCGGTCGGCCTTCTCCTCCGTCAGCTGCGGGAACTTGGCCCGCATGTTGTCGACCAGGGTTTCGCGCAGTTCCGTGCTGATCAACGTTCGCGCGTCGGTTGCAGGGCGTTCCTGTGCGGTGGTCACGTGCTTGCCTCCATGACTTGTGGTGGGTGCTGGCACTTGCAGGACTCTCGGCCGGTTACGCTCGGTCTCAGCGGGTCGGCCCGGGGTCCAATCCACCTCGGGGCGGCCCGTCTGCCGGTTCAGCTGAGGCGCCGGCGGAGGAACGTCGTTCCCCACATGAGCTGACTGCGTTCGAGACTCTCGGTGAGGTGCCGCATGGTCTCGGCCCTGTCGGCGCCCAGCGCGAGGGGGGCCAACGTGAGATACAGACGGCAACCGGCGCCCACGGAGACCAGGGCTAACCAGTCCTGTGACGGTTGCGGGACCGTCATCACGTACTGATCGTGTCCGTAGTCGAGCGCGACGCGCCCACGGCTGAGCATGAGCTGTCTGCCGATGGGTGGCGCAGGCTGATCACCAGGGCCGAGGTGCAACGCGGTTGCGAGGCGTCGCATGCCTTCCGTGACGGTTTCGAGGGTCTCGTGTTGGCGGCGTGGTCCGGGGTGCGTGATGAGTAACTGAGCGGTTGCCTTCGTGCCGTTCCGGTGGATGCCGGTTGCGGCGGTCACGGTGGCGACGAATCCGGGGCCTGGGGGTATGTCGAGGGGCGGCGCGGTCATGATGCCTTCACCTCGGCCCACACGGTCTTGCCGGACAGTGCGTCGGTGACGCCCCAATCGGCGCACAGGGCGTCAAGGATGATCAGGCCGCGGCCTCCTTCGCTCTCTTGTAACTCGGGGCGGGGCCGGGGGCGGCGCTTCACAGGGTCTTGTACCTCCACTCGGGTTCGGGTGTCGTTGACGTCGAGTTCGACCCGCATTGAGTCGCCGGGAGCCGTGCCGTAGCGGATGGCGTTGGTGACCAGCTCGCACGTCACCAGTTCGACCGCGTCGATGTACTCGGCGGACGCGTCCGGTAATTCGTACTCGAAGTGATCGCGCACGAACTTTCGGGCGACGCCGGCTGACACGGCCTCACCCGCCAAGAGCAGCACCGGCGGGGGGCCGTCAGCGGGTGCGCAGCAGGCGGGCGCGGTGGTCCGTCGTCGTTCGATCATGTGTCTCCCCTTACGGGTTGACCGTCCCGGCCCAGGGCGCGGACCGGATGGTTCGTCCGACTAGGCAACACGCGCGGCGCGGCTCGGGGTACCGTCGAGGGGGGTGTCGAAGGGTGTCGCTTTCGGTACCCACAGTCGTGAAGGGTGCGGGGATGACGTCACCGAATGAGGCTCTTGCGTACTGGCTTGAGCGTTCCGGGATCAGCCGGAAGGATCTCGCGCGGCGCGTGCAATCGAAGGCGCGGGAGTGGGGCCAGCCCAACATTGCTACGAACGCAACTCGGGTTCGGGGCTGGTTGGAAGGCGGAACGCCCCGCGCGCCTATCCCGGATCTGTTGGCCGCGGTGTTCTCCGACCACTTCGGCTTCCGCGTGACGACGTACGACTTGGGTCTCGGGGAGGGGAGTTCGGTCGACGCCGGCCTCGCCTACGACCCCAGTTTCGCGGTTACGGTGGAAGTCGTCGCCGACCTGGGGAGAGCTGACGTGGATCGTCGGAAGTTCCTTGCAGCCGCGCCGTTCGCAGCGGTGGCCGGGGTCGGTCCCTCGCGGGACTGGCTACTCAACACCCTTGACCAGGAACCGGAGCCGGGGCCGCGCGTGCGGCTGGAAGACGTGACGGCCGTCCGGAACATGTTCAGCACGTTTCAGCAGATGGACATCTTCCAAGGCGGAGGATCCGGGCGTCTGGTGCTGGCCGAGTACATGAACCAGCACGTCTATCCGCTGCTTCGCCGGTCGCATGACGAGCAGGTGCGGTACGCGCTGTGCGAGGCGGCTGCGGAACAGACCTATCTCCTAGGCTGGATGGCCTACGACAACGGCGAACACGCGATTGCGCAGCGCTACTTGATCCAGTCGCTACGCCTCGCCGAAGAATCGCGGAATGCTTCGCTGGGCGCGCATGTCCTTGCCGGGATGGCCGATCAGGCAACCCTCTTGGGTGACCCGCGCGAGGGTCGGCGCCTGGCACAGGCGGGGCGACAGGGGTTGTCGAGGGCGACCTCGCCGGCATGCCTCGCTGACCTGTGGTGCCTGGAAGCTCGGGCACTCGCCATCCTCGGCGACAAGACGGCGGCCGCTCACGCGGTCGTGCAGTCGGAACGGGCAGCCGAACGCATCGACCTCGCCGAAGAAGCGGAGTGGGCAGCGTTCATCGACCCCGCGTACCTCCACGGGGAGCATGCCAATACCTTCCGGGACCTGGGCGATGCGGAGTCGGCGGAGGAACACGCCCGCCGGTCCATCGACCACGCGCGCATGCAGAAGAGGGCCCGCCGCGGCGCCATGTCGCAAGCGGCGCTTGCCGTGTCCCACCTGCAACGGCGGGACGTTGACGGGGCGTACGCGGCCGGCATGCGCACGCTGCGACTCGCGGGCCAAGTGAAGAGTTCGAGGGCGGTCGAGGCCGTGCAGGATCTCACCCGTCGCATGCGGCCCTTCGGCGGTAACCGTCTGGTGGCTGACTTCACAGAGCGGGCGCGGGAGCTGGTCACCGCGGCGTAGGCCCGTGAACGCAGAGAACGCCCCCGTACGGCCGTTCGTGGCCGTACGGGGGCGTTCTGCTATTTGGCGGTGGCGAACTGCCAGACGGACAGGGCGAGGCCGAGAGCGGCGACCAGAGCGGCGATGGACGGCAGAGGCCATCGGGCGCGTTCGAGGGCGTCGAGGCGTTGGTCGTGGTCGGCGAGTTGCCGGTCGGTCTGGTCGCCCCGCTGAACGAGCAGGGCGAGGGAACCGTCGACCCGTGCGAACCCTTCGGCCATGGTGCCGCGTAGCTTCTCCAACTCGACGGCGACCGACTCGGGTGGGGGCGTCGGTGTGGTCATGCGGTACCGCCCTGGTCGTCGTCGACCAGGCCGAGGCCGACACGGTCGAGCAGCTGCTCGACGGCGGGCAGGGCCATGACACGCGCGACGCCGGCGGCGACGGCGACGGCCCCCGCTACCCACGGCAGGGACTCGGGGATGCCGGACGCGTTCACGATGGCGGGGAGGGCGACGGCGAACATGACGACGCCCTGAATGACGGTGCGGACGGTGCGCTTGTTGGCGGGGCTCATGAGGGTTCCTCGTTTCGGAGAGTGCGGGTACGGGGGCCCGCCCCGGCGGCGCGGTGCCGGGGCGGGCGAGGTGCCTACTTGCCGTAGGCGAGGCGGAACAGGGCGGCCCATCCCTGCGGGCCGATAGCGGGGTCGCGGGTGACGCCCTCGGCGCGGTATTGCGGGTGCTTGTTGTGGAACGCGGTCACGGCTGCCTGCGTCTTGGGCCCGTAGTTGTCGGACTCGGTGACGCTCTTGGACATGAACCCGGCGGCCTTGAGCGCGCGCTGAAGCGTGCGGGCCGAGGGCTTGGCCTTGTTCGGGGCGAGGCCGGCCGGGAACTTCGGCGGGGTGTACTTCGCCGGCTCGTCGTCCCCGTCGTCGGTGTTGCCCTGGGCCCACTCGCGCAGTGCCGAGGGGGACAGGTACGCGATGTTCCGGTCGACGGGGGTCGAAGTGAACTGCCAGAACGTCACGGTGCGCCCGCTCGGCTTGGGCCGGGTAGCGGCCTCTGCTCGGGCGTAGGTCGCCGCTCCCCACGGGTACGCGGGGTACCACAGGGACACACCCGACGGGACGTGCCCGGCGGCGATGTCCGAGGCGGACGTGTAGATGCCGACGACCTGCCCGGGGAATGCCTTCTTCACCGCGGCGATCCATGCCGAGGCGTACGCCCTGATCTGGGCGGCGGTGCGGCCCTGGTAGTTGCGGCGGTCGCTGTACGCCTCCAGGTCGAGCCAGTGCAGGAAGCCGGGACCGGCGTGCGCCTTGACGGCGGCGATGTAGTTCGCGGCCTCGGTGGCGGCGGACTGGTTCGGCCACGCGAAGTGATACGCGCCGGCGATCAGACCGGCGGCCTTGATGCCCTTGATGTGGGTCGCGAACTTGGGGTCGTGGGTCTTCTGACCCTCGCTCGCCTTGGCGAACGCGAAGGTGAGGCCGTCGGCCTTGAGTGCCTTCCAGTCCTGGGCGGGCTGGTACGCGGAAACGTCGATGCCGCGCGAGGTGCTGGTCATGGTGGGTGTCTCCAGACATGAAAAAACGCCCGGCGCGGTGCGCGGGGCGTACGGGAGGTATGGGGGTCAGGCGACGCGTTCGAGCTTGAGGTAGCAGCCGGCGAGCAGGACCGTTGCCGCGGTGTTGGAACTGTTCTGCGCCCACCGGAGCGTGAGGCTTCCGGCCGTGGTGCCGACGATCAGTGCGCCTTGGAAGGTGGTCCCGGTGGTGACGCTGAACGTCAAGTCGGTGCCGAGGGCGGAGGCGCCCCCGCCGTCGTTGTCGGTCCACACCATCGTTGCGCCGCTCGGCGCGGTCCAGCTGGCGCGGAAGCCTCCGCCCCCGTTGGTCCATACGAGAACGGCCTCGACGATGTACGTCGCGCTGGCGACCACAGGCAGGGTCAGGTGTGTGTCGGCGGCGACAGCGGCGGTACTGGTGCGGGAGGTGTCGGCCGACTTGGTGACGGCCTGCGTCTGTCCGACACCCTGAACGATCACGTTGCCGCTGAACGTCTTGTTGCCGGCAACGGTCTGGGCCCCGGTGAGGAGTACGGCCGTGCCGGTGGCGATGGCGCCCACCTGGGCGGCGGTGTAGGTGGGGCGCTGCGCGCTGGTGAGGATGCCGTCGGTGCCGAGGGTGGCGACCCCGGATGCGGCGCCGAGTGCGGTGGTGGCGACGGCCCCCACGTCGGCGGCGGCGAGGACGACCGCGGCGGCCGATATGCCGTTGACGGACTGGACGACGCCCGGTGCGCCCGCCGCGCCCTGGTCGCCCTTCGGTCCCTGCGGGCCGGTCGCTCCCGTTGCTCCCGTCGCTCCGGGTGCGCCGGTCGCTCCGGTCGCGCCCCTGGCGCCTGCTGCTCCGGCGGGCCCGACCAGGGACGCGAGCCACTGGGTGACGGTCCCGACGAAACCGGCCTTGACGGCGACCTCGTATGCGGAGTCGCCTCGTACGGCGACGTAGTTCGGGGTCGAGGGGTCGGTCGGCGCGAGGTCGGCGAGGTCTACCTCGGGCGCGTTGGTGGGCAAGAGGACCTGATAGACGCGGTTCATGGACACGCCCGCGAGCTGTTCGGCGACCGAGTACGACCAGCCGCTCGGGTTCATGCCGGGGGCGTCGGTGGCCGGTAGCTCGACCTCGAACGCGCCCGTGGCGTCGAGCGGGACCTTGACGGGCCCGCCGAGGATCACGTCGTACGCCCCGAACGTGATCAATGCCGGTGCGCGGAAGACGACTTGCCCGGACAGGGGCCGGCCGTCGGGGAACAGGAACCGTCCGGTCACGCGAACGGTGGGGATGCCCTCGGGGAGCACATCACACCCCCCTCGTCGGCCTCGGCGGTGATGACGGCGTCGGCGGCGGCGACCGTGGCGGCGGTCCGTACGGGAACGTCGGGTGCCTCGTCCGCGGTGAAGGTGTTCCGGGTGTAGGCGCGGTACATGCGGGTCTCGACGTTCTGCCCGCTGGTCTTGGCGCGGTGGCTGACGTCCCACACGACCGATTGCAGGAACTCGACGCCGTCGAGGGGCGCCTCGATGGTGCGCTGTGTCCATGTGTTCGCGGCGACGTCGTACTCGGCGAGCGTCCGCGCGGTGCCGCCGGACGGGGTCGCGGACACCTTGACCTGTCCCCCGCCGGTCCCGGCGTACGTGAAGACGACGATCACGGCGACCGCGTTGTGTGCGGGGCTTGCGCCCCACCACGCGGTGTCGTAGGTGGTGCCGGTGTAGGACTGGCGCGCGGTCGGGTACAGGCCGATGGGCATCCACGGGCGGCCGAGGAACCGGTCGGAGTACGCGTCATCCATCACGATCACGTCGCGTACGCCCTGGTCGCGGTTCCACATCCGGATCATTTGGCCGGCGCCCGAAGCGTCTTCGTCGCCGACGGTGAGTGCGGCCAATCCGTCCGTGGGGCGGGCGATGCCGACGGCCCAGTCTCCGGCGGGGGTCTGGCCGGTCATGAAGATGCGGTTGCCGTTGGGTGCCTCGGCGATCAGCCGGCCGCCCTCGCCGATCACCACGTCGCCGTTCAACACCTGGTTGAGGGCGGGCCGCATCTGCGCCCGCCCGCGCAGCTGCCTTACCTCGCGTTCGAGGGCGGCGAGGCGGTCGAGGACGTCTTGCGGGACGTAGGCCATGGTCAGGGAACCTCCAGGTACAGGCGGGCCGTCTCGGGGCGGCCTCGCTCGGGCGGGGTGATGGACAGGCCGACGACGCGGTACCGGGCGTCGAGGGTGTCGGGGTGCCACAGGTCGCGGATGCGGAGTCGGACCGTGGCGCCGAGCAGGGCCGGCGTGATGGTGCCGCCGAGCAAGACCTCGACCTCGGGTATCTGCACGGGGTTGCGGGCGGCGGTCCAGTCGGCGCGGGCGTGCGCGTCGAGGGTGGCCTGTTGTTCAACGGTGGTGTAGTCGCTGCTGCCGTCGAGACGCGGCCAGCCGGCGGCGATATCGGCGTCGTCGACCAGTACGGGCGAGGTGAGCGGGTAACTGTCCTGCGCCTGGTTGCTGTTGATGCTGGCGCCGCGGGACTGCCACGCGTTCGCCTTGCCGGTGGCGTCGACCGGCCACGTGTAGGACAGGACCGGTCCGGGGTGGTCGAGTACGACCTCGGCGGCGCCCGCGCGGATGACGGGGTGTCCGAGTTGAAGCTGTTTCACGCGGCGGCCGTCGGCGTCGCGGAACGATGCGATGCGCCACTCGAACCCGTCCTCGACGGCGGCGAGGTCGTCGAGCAGGTCGCCGATGGTCGGGAGGTCGTAGCGCAGGTACGTGCGGTCGCGCAGCACGCCGGACAGGTCGGTGTCGTACGTGACCCCGATGTTCCCGCCGGGGGTGTTCTGCACGTAGTCGACCATGCCGCGCGCGATGTCGAGTTGGTCGACCTGCTCGGCGGTCTGCGTGTCGTACAGCAGTCGGCGGTACAGGTACGACTCCCACCCGCCGGCCTGAATCTGCGCGCCGAGGAACCCGCGGGCGTCCGAGGCGAGGGCGAGGGTCCACAGGATTCCGCCCCACCAGATTTCGCGCCCGCGTTCGACCCACACGGCCGTTCTGCCGGGCACGATCGCCCGCCGGGCCCGCTCGGCGATGGCGCGGTTGGGAATCGGCACGGTACCGGTCAGGCGGCCGGTTTTCCCTATGTAGTCGTCGAGGGCGACGCCCTGTACGGGCAGTGCGTCGAGCAGCTGGTCGGAGCGCAGATCACAGAACAGCAGCCGGTACGGCGGCGCGATCACTGGACGAACTCCACGGTGAGCTGACCGTCGCGTACGAACACGTCGGTGCCGGTGCTGCTGCCGCTGCTGATGTTCCAACCGGGAATGAGCGTCACCTGACCGCCCGGAGTGAGGCCGAAGCGGTAGACACGGCGCGAGGCGACGACACGGCCGGCCTGCGCGCTGATCCCGTTCGCTCCGCCGTGGGCCTCGGTGTAGGCGCCGGTCGCCCGCCACGTCATCCATGCCGTGGCGGCGGTGGTGTTGCGGTTGGACACCTGTCCCCCGACGGTGATGAACACGGCGCCGGACGGGGGCACGGTAAAGGTGATACGCGGCCAGGCGGCGGCGGTGAAGTCGACGAACGCGCCGGTCTGGTTGAGCGGCGGGTCGGCGGCCTGCGCGGTCGAGATGGGACGGGTCGGGGTAGCGGGGTACTGCTCCCACACTCCGGCCGCGGCGTCCCAGCGGTCGAGGCCGGCGCCGTTGTCGCGGTACTGGCCGTCGTACGCCCCGTTGAAGGCGAGGCCGTACCCGCGCGGGATGATCCCGCCGTAGGCGGAGGTGAAGCGGCGCCGGTCGGCGAGGGCTGATGACCAGCTGATACCGCCCACGCCCGCCGAGGCGCCGGCGGGTACGGTCACGTCCCACAGACGCAGACAGGCCGAGGGCATGCTCGGCGCGGTCGGGGTGGCCGACCCCGTGCCGCGGATGATCTCGACGGTGGCGAGGTTCTGTCCGGCCTGGTCGAACAGCTGGTCGTACACGCGCAGGGCGACGGAGTCGATACGGGCGAACTGCGCCTCGCCGTCGGCGAACGTGAGGGTTACGGGGGCGTCGACCGACACGGGGTAGGCGCCCTGGGCGTCGGTGCCCTGTACCTGGGCGCGGCCGACTCCGATCTGTAGGGACATCGCCCCGGCGCCGGTCGCGGCGAACGGGTTCCCGCCGGCGATCACGCCGTCGCGGGTGCGCATCTCGGACTCGGGCGCGAACGTGCCGACCGGCGTAAGGCGGGTGTCCTCGCGAGTCTGCGTGAGCGGCAGCAGCCATGCGGAACGCACGGTCACGGTGGGGTTCTCCTTACCAGTAGGCCGAGCGGTAGCGCACGGTCGCCGACGCCGTCGGGTCGTTGCTGCCGGGCGCCGCGCGGAAGATCAGGGAAGAGGTGCCGGGCGCGAGCGTGAACGTCTGCTCGGGCACCGAGCGGGATGTCGCGGTGTAGATCCGCGACGCCGTGCCGTTGAGGACGACCGTCCCGGCGAGGGTGTCGACGCTGAGCACGTCGCCGGCGGCGAGCGGCATGTCGTACTCGATCGCGTCGCCCGTGGCGAGGCTGGTCAACGACGGGCGGGTCACCGGGCCCCGGAACTCCACAACGGGGTGGGTCTCGGCGTCACCAACATTCGTCGTCGACATGGCGCCCGTACTGCCTGGGTTGCCGAACGGGAGCGGCCACGACAGCGGCCACGACAGACCGGCCTCGGACACGGGCAGGGTCGCCGACACGGTGCGTTCGGCGAGTTCGTACCGGCGTGGGTCGGTGGCCTGCCACTCGATCGCCCCGCCGGCGATGGTGCCGAGGCGGTACCCAAGGCCGGCAGGGATCGCCCGCCGGGTGGCGCGGGCGTAGGCGAGCAGGGGCCCGCGCTCGTCGAGCCACACGACGAGCGGGCGCTCGTCCTCGACCGGCACTGTGCCGGCGTTGAGGGCGGCGACCACCGCGCCGATCGTGGCGCGCGGGGCCCGGACGAGCAGGCCGTCGAGGGTGACCGTGCGGGCCTGTGCGAGCAGCCGGCCAGGGAACGCGCCGTGTGCGTCGGACCGCGCCACGGTCCCGGAGTCGAGGGCGGGAAGCTCCTCCCAACCCCCGATCGAACGCCACCCGTAGGGGGTGCCGGGGCCGAGCAGCAGGTCGCCGTACTGGACATGCCCGGGGCGGGTCACCTGGTCACCAGCGGCCACGGTCACCCCCTCGCCTTGGCCAGCCACGCGAGCGCGCGGGCGTTGTCGTCGGGGGTGCCGTTCTCGGCGGCGTGCCAGTGCTCGACGTGCACGGCCGGGGCCGTCGAGGCGGCGGCGAACGGCGAGCCGTACCCGCCCGCGCCCGTGCCCGCGAGGGCGGGAACGGCGGGCGGAGTGACCAGCGTGGACATGACGCGGTCGAGGGCGCCCTGTCCGGAGCGGATACCGGCGACGACGCCGGCGGGAATCCAACGGCCGACCTCGCGCGCCATCACCTTGGAAGGGCTACCGATTCCGAGTGCCTTTGCAATCGGCCCCGGAATCATCTCTTTCGCGAAAGAGATCAGCTGAGATCTCAGCCAACTGCCCATCGACTGAACGCCCTTGAGCAGGCCGCGAACCAGATCGGTTCCCTTGTCGTAGAGAAGGGTTTTCAGGCTCCCGAGGGCAGACGATATCTTTCCCGGAAGTCCCCGCACCCAATTGACAAGTTCCGTCGCCTTGGTGACTGTGCCGTCTTTGATGCTCTGCCAGTGTTTGAGAATCAGGCCCGGAAGAGTCCAGTTCAAAAAGAAGTTGATCAGCTTCTGAGGCAGGGTCTTGGCGAACGCCGCGACGGCATTCCAGACATTCAGAGTGCCGGTCTTTATGGCGTCCCAATGTGAAATGATGATGCCGACGATCGTCCATTTCAGGAACAGGTCTAGCAGGAACTGACCAATTGACTTGATCTTGTTCCAAATCCAGTCCCACGCCAACGTGGTGTATTTGACGATCGAATCCCAGTTGGCGACGATCAGCGCGACCAGGCCAACGACGGCGGCGATCACCAGGGCGACCGGGAGCATGGACACGATCCACGCCGCGGCCATGCGCGCGGCCTGAATCGTGGCCTGTACGCCCATGGCGATCCACGCGCCGACCACGCTCGCAGCAGTGGCGACCGCGGCGGCACCCTGGGCGATCCAGCCGGCGAGGATCGTCGCGTTCGCGGCGAGGAATGACGCGGTGGCGCCCGCGCCGGCGGTGCTCTGGGCGATCCAGCCGGCGACGACTGCCGTCGATGTGGTCCATGCCTGTGCGGCGAGTGCGACCAGCGTCGGCAGAAAGAACGTGGTGATGAGAACGGCGGCGGCCGTGAACGCCGTGGAGTGGTCGGAGACGAAACCGGCCGCGGTGGCAACGCCCTTGCCGAACTTGAGGGCGTAGTCGGCGCCGGTCGTCAGGGCCGGTACGACGTAGTCGCCCATGACGTTCACGAGCGCCTGCATGGCGCCGCGCTTGAACATCTCGAACTTGGTCGCCGCGTTGTCGCGCATCGCGTCGCCCGCGGCGTCGGTGGCGCCCTTGACCTTGCCGAGGGCGTTTACCGCGCTGCTCGGGTCGATGTTCATCAGGGCACGCGACAGGTCTTCGGACTGCGTGCCGAGCAGCTGCTGTGACAGCCGGAAACGCTCGGTGGGATCCTTTACCGCCCGTAGCCGGTCGGCGATGGTGTCCAGTGCCGCCTTTGCCTGCGGCCCGCCCTTGGCGAATGCCGCGGCCATCTGGTCGGCGTTCAGGCCGAGTGCTTTAAGCCCTGCGGCGCCGCTTCCATCCTTGACCCTGATATTCAGTTCTTTTAGTGCGTCGGCGACGATATCGGCGTCGCGCGCACCGCCCTGCAACCCCTGTTGCAGAATGCCCATGGACGTCTTCGCGTCGAGGCCGAGGTCGCGGAACTGCGTCGGATATTCCGCGTACGTGTCGAGCAGATCCTCGGCGACGTTCACGCCGTTCTGCGTGCCCTTGACCAATACGTCGAGGGCTTCCTCTGCGGAATCGGCAATGCCGGTCTTCAGCATCGTTCCGACGGCGCGGGTTACCTTTCCGACGTCCTCGCCCATGACGGCGGCGGTGTCGGCTACCTGCTTTCCCAGGGTCTCGACCTGGGTCTGTGTCGCTTCCGGGGGCAGCAGGCCGTTTCGGGCGATGCCCTTGATGGCCTCGACGCCTTCCTCGACCGAGTCGACGATCGCCCCGGCGTACAGGTCGCCGGCGGCCTCGCCGTACTTCTTGGCCACGGGCGCGGTCGTGCCGAGTTGGGCCTGTAGCGTGCCGCGGATCTTGCTCTGTTCGAGGGCCTGCCCCACGCCGGTCATGAGGGCGGCGCCGATACCGGCGCCGACGGCGGCCCACCCGAACGCCTTCAACGCGTCGGCGCCCGCGCCGGCGGCGTCGTCGCTCCCGTCGGCCATGCCCTCGCCGATCGCGTCGCCGGCCTGCTGGCCGGCGCTGTCGGCGTCGGTGACAAGCCGTAGGCCGGTCGCGCGCATCCGGTCCTCGGTGCGCTGCATGCCCGCGGCGGCCGGGCGGTCGTCGACCTCGATCGTGGCGAGCAGTTCGCCGACGGTGAGGGCCACGCCGGATCACCTCCCGTCGGGGGTCATCCGGCGCGGTCGCCGGCCGTGCGGCTACGCGGCGGGGATGCCGGTGATAGCGGCGATCTCGGCGGGGTTGGTCACCTTGCGGGGAGTGCGCGACCAGGCGCGGGCGAACCGGGACTCGCCCGGCAGACCGGCGAGCAGGGCGAGGAACCGGCGGGTGGACAGGGCGGCGAGGTCACGGGCGGCGAGGTTGTACTCGCGGGCGAGGTCGCCCTCGACGGCGGTCCAGTGGGTCAGGACCGCTTGCCAGAACTCCGCCCCTTCTTCGTCTTCTTCGGGGCCCTGCGCTGCGCCCTGTTCGGCGCGGTGGCTTTTCCCGCTTCCTGCTGCTCGTACAGCTGGGCGGCGCGCTGCATGGTGCAGCTGCCGGGGCGGCGGATGTTGGCGGCCGAGTAAATCAGCACGACGCCGAGTTGCCGGTCGGTCATCCCGTGTTCGGCCCACGTATCGAGGACGTCGGCGCCGTAGAGAGTGGCGAGCATCTTCCGCACGTCGTCGGCGTCGCTGGAGTGCTGTACGCGCTCCATCTGCAACGTGAACATGAGCGGCAGGGACTCGGGAAGCGTGTACGTGCTGCCGAACAGGGTCAGGGTCTGCCGCGGGCGGGTGGCGGACTCCTCGGCGAAAAACGCGTCGAAGTCTGCCGCGCCCGCCGCGTCGGCGAGCTGCTGCTCGTCGTCGAGGTCGAGGTCGTGCTCGGTCACGTGGTCACCACCGGTTCCGTGGTCGGGGCGCCGCACCTGGTCATGACGGCCGACCATGACGTCTTGTCGTTGTTGCCTCCGCCCTGCTCGCCGGGCGTCACGGTGGCTTCCCACACGACCCACTGCGTCTGTGTCTCGTGCCGCCACCTGATCCGGTTGCGGGACTCGAACCCGAGGCGGTTCGTCCACACGTGGTCGATGTACGCCTGTCCGGGGTCCTGCGCCTTGGTGGTCTTGTCGATGCGGTACTGACCCTCGACGGACAGGGACGCGCCGCGCTGCATGACGTCCTGTTCGTACTGGCCGTCGCTCTCGAACACGGTCGTGTCGACGGTTTCCTCGTTCTCCCCGGGGGAGTGCGTGAACGTGTTCACGCCGGCGAGGGGAAGCCACGTGTCGGTGGTCGCGTTCGCGTCCTCGACCTCGAACAGCCATCCGCGGGCGTCAATGGGCCGGCTGGTGCTGGCCATGCGGGAACTCCTTACGTGGGTGCGGGGCCGGAGACGTCGAGGTCGAAGTTCACGACGTGCTCATGACGGCCGGTGCTGTCGGCGCCCATCGGGGCGGGGGTGCCGCGGGCGGCGGCGAGCGTGAGCCATGTCCCGTCGGGCAGCTGCACGCCGGCGAGGCCGTGCAGCGCGCGGTACAGGGCCTCGGCGCGGTTGCGGGAGACGCGCGGGTCGGGCCCGCCGCGCACGCGCACCTGTAGCCGGCGCTGCTCGGCGTCGTCGCGGGACTCGGGAGCGGGCCCGTCGTACAGCGCGAGGGACACGGCGGCGTCGGGCGCGGGCGGCATCGTCTCGACGAACAGATCGCCGGCCGTGCCGGTCGGGTCGTAGTCGACCAGGCCGAGGCCGTCGAGGTGGTGGGCGAGGCCGTCGAGCAGGTCGACGGTGTAACTCATGGGCTTGATGTCCTAGGGGCTGCTTATGCTCGGCGGCATGGCTGAAGATCGACCGAAGATCCCAATGGAGCTAAAGCGTGCGGTACTTGTCGAGGCGGGACATCGTTGTGCGATTGCCACGTGCCGCCAGACTCCAGTAGACCTGGCTCACATCGAGCCGTGGACCAAGGTGCAAGAGCACACGTTCGACAACCTGATCGCGCTCTGTCCGACCTGTCACAGGCGATTCGATCGAGGCGAGATCGACCGGAAGGCGATGCTTCAGTACAAGGCGAACCTTGAGATCTTGAACAGTCGCTATAGCGATACCGAGCGGCAGTTCCTCAAGGTGTGTGCTCAGAATTGGGAAGAATTTCGGCGCAAACATCTTCACCCAGGCGTGACGTTGGATGAATTCCGGGAAGGCCGGGTGGTCTCGCTCGGGAGTATGAGGATTCACACCGATATGTGGTGGCTGCTCTCGAACCTTCTCGATGACGGCATCGTCACTCTTGGTGATGATCTGCCCGGCCTCTTTGAAAAGGGCGGGGTGACCTCAGTAAGCCTTACTGACAAGGGGTGCAGCCTGATTGGGCGCGTCGTCGACGCAGAACCGATCTAGCGCAGTGCCCGCCGAACCTGCGTGGCGATGATCTCGGCGACCGTGCCGGCTTCGTCCGTCAACGGCCCTTCGAGGTATTTCGCGGTCCGGCCCGCGTCGTGGCGGTAGTTCAGTTCCTCGTGCTGCCTGATCGCGTACGGGGTGTCGAAGCTGACTGCGGCCGCGAGCTGGGTCTCGTCGACCGAGGCGATGCCGGAGCGTTCGAGGGTGCCCTCTTCGATCGGCACGCGGGCGCGGGCGCGTTCGAGGACGTGTTCGGCGGCGAGCCGCAGACCTCGGATGGCGCCGGCGCGGGTGCCGCGCAGTGCGGCGGCGCCGCTCCATGTGAGGCGGGCGCGGGCGGTCACTCGGCGCTCACCTCCGTGCAGGCGGGGACCGGCAGACCCGGCGCGGTGTGGCGGGCGATTCTGATCGCCTTGGTGGTGCGGCCGGTGGGGAGCGTGATCCGGGACTCGGCCGGACAGTCGAGGTCGGGGGCGGCGATGATCTGCGCGGTGGATGTGACCTCGCGCCCCTGGGGGTCGCGCACGGTCTTGATGGTCTCGGCGACCAGGGCGCGGACATCGGCGACCGGCGGGCCGTACGTCGGGCCGTACGCGCTGTCGCCGAGGTACGGCTCGATGGTGATCCGGTGGACGAGCAGCCACTCGGGGACGTTCACCAGATAACCCCCGGCAGCAGTCCGGCGCGCGTGAGGGCGCGGTGCGCGCGGGGCGCGAGGTCGACGTCGCCCGCGGCGGCGGGCGGGTCCTTGCGTCCGGACAGGGACACGAGGCCGATAGAGACGCTGTCCCATCGGCCGGCCGCGCCCGTGCCGTCGTCGCCAGTCGCGGCCCAATACTCGATCTGGGCGCGCACGGCCTCGGTGAGGGCGGTCACGACCTTGGGATCGGTCGGCATGCCCGCGCTGTCGGTGCGGTAGACGGCCGTCAACAGGGCATCGTCGATGTCCTCGGACGCCCGGACGAGCAGCCGGTCGGCGTTCGCCGGGGGCTGGCCGGTCCACACCTGTTCGGGGGTGGCGTAGACACGGCCCACGGCTCACCCCTTGGCGGTACGGGAACGGCCCGCGGGCTTGGTCGCCTGCGGGCCGTCGGGGCTGGTCGTGCCGGAATCGCCCGGCGGCCCGTCGTGGTCCGGCTCGGCGTCGAGCGGGGTCACGTCGTAGCCGTGGCGCCGGAAGTAGGCGACGGCGCCCTCGCTGTCGGTGGTGGCCTCGCCGTTGACGAACCACACGCCGGCCACCTGGCCGTTGAACTCCTTCACGGGAGTGGTCACCTGGTACACGGGGTCACCTGACCTTGATGTTGCGGAAGACGGATGCGGCCTTGGTGGCCTTGAGGACGACGCCGATCGGGCCCATTTCGACCTCGCCCTTCTTCACGGCGCCGGCGGCGGAGAAGTCGGGGAGCCACGTGTTCACCAGCTGCCCGCCCACGGTGGCCACGCCGTGGAAACCGTCGAGGCCGATCCGCACCGCGTACAGGTCCGTGAGGCCGGTCGCGGCGGTGCCGCCCACGGTGCGGTTCTCGATGGGGATGATCGGCGCGGAACTGCCCGCCTTCTCCCCGGGGTCCACGAAGGTGATCCCGCCGTAGCTCTCGCGCACGATCGGGCGGCCGTTGGCGCCGATCAGGCCGTCGACCGGGTCGCGGGTGTATTGGCCGGCGCGGCGGGCGAGGGCGCGCACGCGGGCAAGCGCGGTGCTGTTGCCGATGACCAGGGACGGGGCGCCGTCGAGCAGTGACAGCCACTCGTCGAGGATGTCGAGGGCCTTCTGTTCGGCGCGCGGGTCGGTGTCGAAGTCGGTCCAGTCGGTCACCGTGCCGAGGCGGAACTCGGTGGACGATCCGGCGAGGGCCTTGTCGAGGCCGTCGAACGAGTCCTCGTTCGTGGCCTGGTCGCCGTTGATAACGGCGTCCTGGAAGGTGGTCCGGGCGGCCTTGATCTTCTGCGTCATGTTCAGCGTGACCGCGTTGGACGCTGCCGGGCCGATACGGGCGATGACCCGGTCGACCTCGAACGATCCGCCGAGTACGGCGAGGTCGACGCTGTATCGCTGCGTCTTGACCTCGCTCGGGGTGTACTCGGTGTTCAGCTTCCGGAACGCGGCCGTGGGCTGGGTGATCAGCCGGCGGTACGTGTAGGTGAGGGTGTCGCCGTCGCCGGCGGGGTTCACGACGTCGTTGAAGACGAGCGAGTCGAGCAGGACGGATTCCTTGCGGAACTCGTCGATGACCTGCACGTCAACGTCATCGGTGGCGTTGTTCTTGGCCTCGTCGAGGGTTACGGGCATGGGGGCTGCTCCTGTCTGCGGTTAGCTGCTGAAACGGGCGGCGATGGCGTCGGCGAGGGTGGCCGGGCGCTTGTCGCCGGTCGGCGGCCCGTTGAACTCGGCGCCGCCTCGGGCCGGTCCTTGCGCCGTGGCGACGCCGAGGCGGGGGTTCGCCGTGACGGCGGCGGTGATCGCTGCCGTGAGTGCGGCGGAGTCGTTCGGATCGATCGCCTCGACTGCGGCCCGGAACGACACGGAGTCGAGCAGGGCGAGCGGGTCGGCGCCCGCGGCGGGCGCGGCGCGGTACACGGCGGTCTGTACGGCGGCCGTGCGCGCGGCGGTCTGGCTGTCGGTGATGGCGCGCTGTGCCCACTGAGGCAGACGGCTGATGTCGCCCTCGACCGGCGGCGCGACCGGTGCCGGCTGCTGCTCGGCGGGGGCCGGCGCGGGTACTGCAGGGGCGGCGGGCGCCGCTTCCGGCGCGGGCGCGGGCGCGGGGGTCGGGGCGGGGGGCAGGGCGGGCGGAGTGGTCGGCTGCTGCGGCGCGGCGGGCGGTACCGGCGGCGCGGGCGGTGTGGTCGGCGCGGGCGCGGGCGCGGGCGCGGCGGGGGTCTGTCCGCCCGGCTGGTTGCCGGGGTCGCCCTGCGGCTGTCCGCTCGGCGCGGTCGAGGACGGGGCCGGGGTCGTCATGGGTGCACTCCTGGTGCGGTCGGGCCCGCTCGGCGCGGGCGTCCGGGCATGCGAAAGGGGGCCCGCGCGGGCGGGCCCCCTCGGGGTGGTGGGGTCGGTGGGTTACTCGGCGGCGGCCGTCGCGGGGCGCTCGCGGGCGTAGCCCTTGATCCATGCCGTGCTCAGCAGGGAGTCGAGGGGGTACGGGCACGTCCTCACGTCGTCGCCGCGGCGTCCGGCCTCGGCGCCTTCCGTGACGGCCCGCACGATGTCCTCACGCGTTCCCACGTGCTCACCTCTTGTTCTGCTGGTCGGACTCGTTCTTGCGGGCGCCGGTCGCCCAACGCTGTTCGCGGCCGGTGACCTGCTCGATGAACTCGGCCTGTGTCAGCCGGCCGTGCTCGGCCCACCACTCTTTCAGTTCGTCGCTCGCCCGCGCGTACGCGATTCGAGCCGGACCGGAGAAGAGTTCAGCCGGATTGATCCCGGCGGCCTGGGCCTTCTTGTTGAGCAGGTACCCGTTACAGGCGTGCTCGGCGGCGAGGTACTGCCGATAGACGTACTCCTCGTACATGGCGCGGGCCTCGGCGCGGGTGACCCGGCGGGCCGTCTCCTCGGTCACGCCCTTGGCGGCGTCGGCGGCGATGGCGGCGGCCAACTCCTCGGCGAACGCGTCGTCGTCGGCGAGGGCGCCCCACGTCTCCGGGTCCGGGGCGGGGTCCATCGCTTCGGCGAGGGCGTCGCGGTCGGCGAGCAGGTCGTCAACGGCGTTGCCGGTCACGGCGGGCGGCGGCAGTTCGACGGCGTCGCGACGGTCCATCTCGGCGGCGATCCGCAGTAGTTCGCCGTTGGTGGCGTACTGCATGCACCACGCGAGGGCGTCGTCGCCCACGTCCGAGAGATCCGCGGCGAGGTTCCCGCCGGGGAAGTACCTCGCGAGCAGGGCGCGGCGGTTGGCCTCGGCGTCGAGGGCGGCGCGTTCGTCCGGCCCGGCGAGGCGGGCGCGGGCGGCGAGGTCATGGTCGGACAGGCCGACCAGGTCGCCCCGTACGCCCGGAAGCCGGGCGGCGGTGTCGCGGCGGTCCATCTCCGCCATGACGCGCAGTGCGTCGCCGTCGTCGAGGTGCGGGAACGCGCGGGCGAGGTCGTTGTCGCTGAACGCGAGCAGGTCGTCGGCGAGGTGCCCGCCGGGCCGTACCCGGTCGAGCAGGTCGTCGAGGTCGCGGCGGTTGGCCTCGGCCTCGATCCTCGCGCGGGCGCGGTCGTCGAGCAGGCGGGAACCCTCGGCGCCGGCGAGCTGGTCGTCGCGCATCTCCCGTATCGACCGGTCGTCGCCCGACCACACGCGCGCGGCGTCGACCTGCTGCGCGGTCGGCTCGGTGCGCGGGGCGGGGAGGTTCGAGGCGCCCGGCTGCTCGCGGTGCCGCAACCGGCGCAGGTCGGGGTGTGCGGCGAGGTGGTCGCGCATGGCGCCCTGCCACTGCCGAACCTTGGCGCGGGCGGCGCGCTGCGCCTCGGGGGTGACGGCGGCGGCCTCGCGGTTCTTCCATCGCCTGATGTTCCGCTCGATCTTCCGCTGTCGCTGCCCTGCCTCGTACCCGGCGGGGTCGCTGGTCGCGTTCTCCACAGGGGTGATGCCGGGGGTGTAGGCGCTCACAGAGTGGCGGCAGTTGGGGTGTTGCAGCCCTGCGCGACGGGCCTCGTCGAGTGAGCCGGCGACGCTCACCCGGACCGTGCGGCCGTCCTCGACGGCGTGCTCGGCCTCGACCGTGCGCTCGCCGTCCGCCCCGCCCACGGTCAACACCTTGCGTTCCCATGGGCGGCAGAGCGGGCACTCGCGCGGGGAGTCGGAGACGATGACCAGGTCGACGCCGGCCTCGGCGAGCGTGCGCGCGTGCGCCTCCGTCGCGGCGCGGCCGACGGACGTCCGTACGGCCATCTCCGCGTAAGAGGTGAGCTGCCAACGGCGCCCGGCGCGGTCCGTGAACGACGCGATACCGCGGTCAGCGAATCGGCGCATGGCGTCCTGCGTCGCCTCCCGACGGGTGCCGGTCCCCAGTAGGGGCGTGGCGGTGACCTCGGCGACGACCGTCCGGTACTGGTCGTCGACCGCCCGGAGAATCGAGCGGTGCGTCGAGGTGAGCCGGTCGACGGTTTCTTGTGCGAGGCGGTCGACGGCCTGCGCGTTCGGGGTGACCTCGTCGACCAGGCGGCGGGACTCGTCGGACAGGGCGCCGAGTTCGGCGACCGCGGCGCGGTGTCCGGTGTTGTACGCCTCGGCGACGGCGTCGAACACGTCGAGGCTGACGGCCTTGCCGAGTTCGTCGACAACGGCCTGTGCGGCGCGGCGCACGGCCTGAACGGCGGCGAGCTTTCGCTCGACCCACCCCGGGGCGTCGAGGCCGTCGGCGAGCTGTCGGGCGATGACGCCCAACAGCCGTTCCTCGGCGGCGGCGTACAGGTTGCGGGTGGTTTCGGCGAGGTCTTCGACCATGCCCGGATGGATCGGCACTTACCCCCCTGTGTGGTGCTGGTCACAGGGGCGAGTTTCGAGACGCGCTGAAATTCACCGGGACTCACCGAGACTCACCGAGACTCGCCGGGCCGTCGCGACGACAAATCTGGGGCATTTAGGAAATAGAGCACGCGGGGTATGTGTTCGCGTGCCCCCCCAACTCCCCCTCGACCGCATATGCTTGCTTCCGTCACCGCGTGACCCACCGCGTTCGCCTCGCCGCGATCGTCGGCGAGGGCCCTAGATCTCAGGGCACCTTGGGGTCACTGGAGGTGGCGCACGATGGGACGTCGCGAGGTACGCGGCAGGCGGAAGGGCAAGCGGAAGCCGGGCAACCGGCTGTCGTGGGTCGACTGGCTGCCGGTCATCAGGCTCATCATCGAATGGCTGCTGCGGTAGGGCTGTACTAGACAGCTCTGACGTGATCCCGGCGGGTACGGTACGGACTCAGCACTGAGCCCGGCCGACTGGCACGCGACCGGGCTCACTTGCTGCACGCCAAAGCGAGGGCCTGGTGTCTAGCTCCAACTAGACATCAGGTCCTCCGCTGTGCTATGGCACAACGAATGTTTGGCGTTTCAGGTGAAACAGTACCTTGGTGCGGACAAGGTGGGAAAGTTTTGCGCGTCGAATTGGGTTGTGACATTGCCGATGACATTTCGGATGACATTGCTGATGTCAGTTGGGAAATGAACCGACGGGGTCGGGCGCGGCGGCGCCGGTTTCGGCGAGGATCGCCCGCACTTCGGCCTGTACGGCGGTGTCGTCCCACGTCGGGTTCAGGATCTTGACCTTGGTTGCCGTACTGACGGCTCCGGCGCGGTTGAGCAGGTCGAGCGTGGTCGCCGTCTGCTCGGCCGACTCGGCGACGCCGTCGCCGAACTCCACGCGCGGGCGGGCGGGCGTGATCCTGCTGCCGAACAGCTTCGCGTCGAGCAGCAGCAGGACATGAACCATGTCCGCGACGGCGTGCCGCCAGTAGCCGGCCTTCTTGCGGCGGGTGACCATGCTCCGGGCGTCGCGGCTGTCGACCTCGGTCGCGGTGACCGGCGCTCCGTCGCCGTCGAGGCCGAACGACTGGGGCGAGTAGCCGGCAGACTGGGCGGCCTCCCGTGTGATCGCCTCGGTGGTGCTGCGGTGCTCCTCGACCCTGATGTCGAACTGATTCAGCGTGATCCCGTTGCCCTCGTTCGGCGGCATCCGCAGGGAGTGCCAGACCTCGCGGTCGTCGTCGAACGACGCCCCTCGGCCGGCTCCCTCGTTGCGCATGTACCCGTCCGGGACGATCAGGCGGGCGCGGGCGAGGCGGATGTCGCGCATCCACGATGTCCACGTTTCGTCGAGGCTGTCGAACAGGTCGTAGATCGGTGCCGCGTAGTCCGAGCGTCCGATCGGTGAACCGCGGTGCAGCCGGTTGGGCAGCACGTTGGGGACGTAGGCGGCGGTGAGCTGCTGAATGCCGGTCGTGATGGCGTCGCCCTCGGCGTCGAGGCTGCCGACCAGGTCGGCCGTGTCGGGGTGCTCGGTGAGCGGCACCCTGCGCCCGACGTTGTCGGCGGTCCCCTGGTACAGGGCGTGCACGATGCGGCCGGGCTCGTGCCGCTCGAAGTGCCGCCATACCGTCGAGGTTGTCGAGCCTTCCAGTTCGCGCCAGAAGTTCACGGCGCGCAGCAGGCCGAACCGCCACTCGGGTACGGCGCCGTCGGGCTGCATGACGGTGAGCAGGGGGCGCGGTACTAGGTCGCGGTCCCATGTCACCCGCAGGAACACGCCGGACAGGGCGGCGGCCTGCTCGGCGGCGCCGAGGAACACCTGTTGGGCGCGGCCCTCGTCGAGCAGCTGGTCGAGGCGTTCCTGTGTGGCGGTGTCCGCGACGGCGATCGTCGGCATGTCGGAGAACAGCAGGGCGGCCGAGGTCGCGGCGATGTCGCCGGCGAGCGGGACGTGTAGCCGGTGGTCGCGCCGGTCGAGGCGGTGCTCGAACGACCGGCGTCCCCACAGGCGGCGCCGTTCGGTGTGGCGCGGGTGGTTGGTGTAGATGCGGGCGAGGCGTTTCCGGTCGCCGCTGTACCACGCGTCGTCGATGCGCATCGCGTCGTAGTACGGGGCCCACGTCGGGGGCGGCCATGCCGCGCCCGGGTCAGGGAGTGCCATCCTCGCCCCCTTCCTGGCCTGTGATCTCGAACGCGTCGGCGGCGCTGCGGAACAGGGCGGCGAGGGCGGGGCGCAGCTGCTCGCCGGGGGCGAGGGTGAGGTCGCCTACCTCGACGGTGTGCTCGCCGACGGTGAGGGTTACGTGCAGGGTGAGCGGTGCGGCCATGGCGGCGGCCTCCTTATGCGGCGAGGGTGAGCAGGTGCCGCCATTCGTGGGCGGTGGAGTGCACGGCGTAGCGCAGTGCGTCGCACGAGTGGTCGGCGACCTTGACGGGCTTGTCCTCGCCCTTGTCGGCTGCGGCCGTGTCCCATACGTAGCCGGGCAGTTCGTCGAGCAGTCCCTCGCAAGACCGGTGTATGCGCAGCAGGCCGGCGCCGAGCAGGCTCGCCACGGACCGGATGCCGTCCACCACTTCGTTGGAGGCGCGGGCAACGCCCTCGTAGGAGTCGGCCCACAACTGCGTGATGAACGATGCCGCGCTCGGGTCGACGAACGTCCACTCGGGGGCGACGCCCTGCTCGGAAACCCACGCGCGCAGTGCGGCGCTGTACTGGGCGTCGGTCATCTGCCGTTGCGCGGTGCGGGAGTCGTGGCGCCACTCGGCGCACGCGTACAGCCGGCCGTCGACTCCCTCGCCGAGCAGGATCGCCGAGGTGGCGTTCACGGTGCCGTAGTCGACGCCGATCCAGTACCGGCGCATGGGCGGCAGGGTGTCGACGACGTGCTCGGACTCGTCGAACATGTCGTAGATCGCGCCCTCGGCCTGGACCCACAGGCCGAGGACGTTCCGCTTGTAGAACAGGCCGGTGTGCGTCGACTTGATCCGGGCCTTGTACTCGTCGTCAAGGCCGGGATTGTCGTCCAACTGGAAGTGCCACGAACTGAGCCGGGCCTCGGTCGGCCTGAGCAGGTAGTCACGGCGTAGCCAGTGATTCGGATTGTCCGGGTTGGTGGTCGCGAAGATCTTCGACCCCGGCACGCTGCACCGTGCGGTGAGCTGGTCAAAGAACGACTTGGGGAGCGTGGTCGCCTCGTCCACGTACGCCCCGGCGCACGTCAGACCTCGTACCTTCGGTTCGGCCTGGGCGTCGTTGGCGCCGAGGGCGTGCACGGTGCGGCCGAGGACGGTCGCGGTCGGGGCGCCGCTGGTGTACTGGATGTCGTGGGCGACCTCACCGAACACGTCCGGGTTCATGAGCGGGCCGAACACGTTCCGGGCGAGGCTGTCGCGGGTGCGCCCGACCATGACCAGTTCGCCGCCGGTCGGCGGGTCGGCGACGTACCCCAACCACCGGAGCAGGCTCGCGATGGTCTTCCCGGACCGAACGGAGCCTTCCCACAGGTTGAGGAACGCGGCGGCCTCGACGATCGAATCGACCTGCTTCGGCGACAGACCGAGGTCACCCGTCATCGTCGCCGTCCGGGCCGTCTGGTGAACTGCCGTGCCTCTCGGCGTAGTTGCGGGCGAGTCCTTCCATGAGGCGCCCGATCACGGAGCGGGAGTGCTCGCCGGCCTCGTCGCGCGGCGGGGTGAGCTTGAGTGAGCGGTCGAGGGCGGCGCTGGCGGTGGCCATCATGGTGCGCCGGTCGGCGGGGGTCGGCTCGTCCTGCCACTTCTCGGCGTAGGTGTGATCCTTCCCGCCCCACTCGAAGTAGAGATGCGGTTCGGTCATCCGGGCGACCTCGCGCTCGGCGATGTCGTGCAGTGTGACGGCGAGGTCGGCGCGGCGGGCGGCGAGGTCGGCCCGGCGTACCCGGGTGGCGGTCTCGACCTCGGCGGCGCGGTCGAACGTGAGTGGCGGGTCGCACGCTGCGGCGATCTTCGACACGGTCGAGGGCGACCGGCGGATCGTCTTCGCGATCTCGTTCCGGCTCTTGCCCTGGGCGTGCAGTCGGCGAACCTGCTCGCGGTCGTCGTCGTCGATGGGGCGTCCCACGGGCGGTCACCTCCCGCGGGCATGCGAACGGCCCGGCATCCAAGGGTGTGCCGGGCCGTCGGGGGTTGGGTCAGGCGGTCTTGCAGAACGTCGCCAACGCGGTGTTGATCTGCTTTGCCTCGGCGGCGCTTACCTCGTGCGAGCTGGTGCCGAACCGCTGTTGTGCGGCCCAATCGACCTTCGCTGACTTGCCGTTGATGGCGGAGCACTGGTTACGGCTGTTGTCGATGGCCTTGTCTTCGTCCGTGACCAGGTCGGGACTGACCTTGCGCAGGGCGGCGAGCAGGGCGGCGCGCGTCTGGCCGGTCGGCTCGGCGGGAATGCCGGCGTCGTGCAGTGCGGCGGCGGCGTCACTGGCGCTCACGGATTCGGGCGCGGCCGGCGGTGCCGACTTCTTCGCCGTGGCGTCGGCATCGCTGCTGCTGCACGCGGTGAGCGCTGCGAGGGCGGCGACGGCGGCGAGGGTTAAGGCGGTGGCGCGGTGCTTCACGGGTTGTCCCCCCACGGTTGGTAAGCGTTACGTAAGAGGGACGTGTGCAACGTGGGGATGGTTGCAGGGAGCATGCGGACGCCCCGCCGCTGGGGGGAGGGGGCGGCGGGGCGTTCGGGTAGGGCGTCCGTATGCGGGCACGCCGAAGACGGGCCCCACTTTAGGTCACAGAACGATAACGGCGCAACTGGTCTTGTCCGGCGGCCGCGCCCGCGCGCGGGACGGCCCGCGTCCGGCCGCGCGGCGCGCGCCCCGCAGTGTCATACAGCGGGGCGCGCGGCTGTCATACGTCCTGTTCAGGCTGTCGGACGGGCTTGTACGGCTTGATGTTCGTCGTCACGATGACGGGCGCCACGCCCGCCGGGTAGTGCCCGCGGTTCCATGCCTCGTGGTACACGTTCGCCAGGATGAGCAACGCCTGTCGGACGGCCGTCGAGGCGTCGCAACCGGTCTTCATGATCACGCGCAGGTCGTCGTACATGCCCTCGTCGAGGATGCGCACGGACAGGGCTTTGCCTACGTCCGGCGGGAGGTTCGGGGCCTTGGCCGGCTGCTCGGTAGGGTTGGGGATAGCCATCGGGGGTCGCTCCCGTGTGGTGAGTCGGGCCCGTTCGGCGTGTGAGGCGCCGGTCGGGCCCGCGTTGGTATGGGGCGGGCTACTTCTGGTCGTCGTCGCTTACTGGCGCGGGCTCTGCGAGGGCGGCCGGTTCGCGCACGTGGACGAACAGGGCGTCGTCCTCGGTCCCCTCCGGGCCTTCCCAGATCAGAACGCGGGCGCGGTGGGTCCTGACCTCCTCGTCGTCCTCTTCGGCGTCGGCGAGCAGGTCGTCGGCGAGCTGCGCCTCGGTGCCGGGCGCGGCGTCGTTGTCGCCGCTTCCCCACGTCTGCCAGCCTTCGCCGGCGGAACTGTCGAACAGCTCGATGCGGTGCTCGTAGAGCGTGTGACCGGCGGGCACGTGCGCCCGCCGGCGCTCGTACGCGTCCTGTTCCGCCTCTCGTACGAACTGTTCGAACCACTCGGGCGTTCCGGGCTGTTCGGGCTTGCGCAGCACGTCGTACACGTAGGAGTCGGTCACGCCGAGCAGCTTCGCAATGGCGGGCGGCTTCATGCCGTCGGCCTTGGCCCGACGGATCACGAACGGGGTCGACTCCACGGCCCGCTTCCCCTGGTCGCGGGTCTCAGCGATCTGCGTGAGCGCGAGGGCGGCCGGTCGCTGCTCGACGGGGAACTCGCGCTCGACCATCGCCGTGCGCTCGGCGAGCCGCTGCTCGCGCTGCGTGCGGCGCACTGAGCGCGAGAACGATGTCATGACGCGGGGCTCCGCCTCGGGCAGGATGCCCGAACCGACAACGGCCTGAACCAAGTTGAGGGCGAGGGCGGCGAGCTGGGGGCGGCCGTCGAGCAGCCTGTCGAGGGCGGCGCGGGCCTGGGCCGGGTCGGGCGCGGGCTTCACCTCGAACCTCTTGTCATCGAGGGCGCGCAGCGCGTCGGCCTGCTGCTCCTCGAACGTCTGCGGCTGCTGATCTCTGGTGCTCATGGGGTGGTGCTCCTGTCGGTGGTCGGGCCCGCCCTCGGGCGAGGGTGGGCGAGGCGGTCAGGCGGAGAACAGGGCGACCTGTTCGGGCTTGTGGGGCACGCCGTCGAGGGTGAGCTGTTCGGGGCGAGACGGTCGCCACGGCGCGGGGATCACCAGCATGCCGACGGGCTCGGCGACCTCGACCTCGGTCCGCCACTGGGCGGCGACGGCCTCGGCCTCGGCGCGGTCGCGGGCCTCGGCGCGGACGCACCGCTTGCACAGGTGCCACCCGCGCACGGCGGCGAAGATCCAGTTACGCCCGCCCGCGGGGCGCCCGCAGTACAGCTCTCGGGTTCCGGGGCGGCGGTAGTGGCCGGTCGTCTTGCGGGCGGCGCCGCGCACTGCGTAGGTCTCCACGGGGTTTCGCTCCTCGGCGGGGCCCGCCCTCGGCGGGCGGGCCCCCTCGGCGGTCAGGCGGGGACGATCAGGGCGAGGTCAGTCGCGGGCCACGGGTCGCAGACGTCCCACGGGTTGTCGTCGCCGAGGTTCACGACGGCTTCCGTGCAGTCCGCGAGGTTGTCACACGATCCGCACTGGCACGTGCGGTCGTAGGGCTTCGGGTGCGCCTGGTACTGGTCGTTGAAGTAGTCCGAGCGGGGCAGACGGCCGAGATTCCGGTAGGCCGTGAGCTGTGTCCGCACGGCGTCGCCGTGGTGGTGGTCGGGGAACGACGCGAGGATCGTGTCGCCCTCGGCGATGTCCCATGCGCGCACGATGCGGGCGGCGGCGGGGTCGACCAGCAACGGGGCGTGATCCTCGTCTTCGGGGAGCGCGGTCACGACCACGGGGAAGAACTCAAGGCACTTCATTGGGTGTCCCTTCGGCGGGGGCGCCCGCGCAGGGCGCCCCCTTCGTGGTCGGTCAGGCGCGGGCGTCGAGGATGTGGGCGCGGGCGGCGAGTGCGGCCGTCTCGATGTGCTTCCACTTGCCGTCGAGATCGTCGAGGCCGCCGTACGGGGCGCGGATGACGGCGACCTCGATCGGACGGTCGGGGTAGATCAGGGCGCGGGCGGTGCCGTTCTCGAACAGGACGGCGATCCCCTCGTCGTTCCACGCGAGGACCCACCCCATGGCGGTCACGGTGGGGTACTCCTCGCGCTCCTCGTCGTCGAGCAGGGCGTCGCGGAAGCGGCGCGGCTGAAAGGTGATCAGGCGGGCGGGCCGCAGCTTCTCGACAGCGAGGGCGAACGCGGCCTCGCGGGTCGAGATACCTGCGCCGAGGTAGTCGCGGCTCGGGTAGATGTCACCCTCGGCGGGGACCTTGGCGACGGCCCAGTACCCGTCAAGGGGCTTGCTCGCGGTGTTGAACACGACGTACTCGGCGCGGTCGAACTGGAACGCGGAACGGCCCTGCTCGTCGGGCTCGGCGAGCTGCGGCTCGGCGGCGGCCTCGCGGTGGTGGGTGCCGTCGCACTCGTCGGCGCGACCGGTCTCGACGCAGTCGCACGGGCACCCGCAGTCGGTCACGGGGCGCACGAAGAACACGAACGCGTCGACCGTGTGCTCGCCGACCAGTTCGGCGACGGTCTCGCACTTGGCGAGGCGGTCGTACAGCTCATCGAGCGGGCCGTCGTCCTCGACGTCCTCGGCAACGCCGGCGATGTCTCCCTCAAGCCACGCGAAGATCATTTCGTAGTCCTCGCCGATGCACTCGACCCGGTACTCGGGGTCGAGGCCGATCTCGTGAAAGCCCACGTGGTAGCGCGTGCGGTTGGTGTTCATCAGGGGGTCGCTCCCTCTGTTCGGTGGTGGTGGCGGGTGAGGACCGCCATTGGCGTGACCACTGTAGGCACTTCTGAAGTTGCTACACAAGTTACTTCAGAAGTTGGTTCAGAACTTCGGTAGGCGTCCAACTGCCGGGCGTGCCGGAGGAGTTGGCCGGTCGCCCGTTACCGGCTACGCGGCCGGTCGTTGCCGGTCGGGGGTGAGGGCGGCCCACAGGGCGACCAGGTCGGCGCCCCGCCACTCGCCACGGCGGCGGCCGTCCTCGGCGGGCGCGGTGCAGCGTGCGCCGGTCGAGCAGGCGACGACCGGCTCGCCGCCGGCGCGTGTGCGGCCGGTGAGGCTTCCCCCGCACCAGGGGCACGGCCGGTCGAGGGCGGTCGACCGGCCGTCGCGGCAGAGGGCGCGCTCGATCCTGCGGCGGGCGCCGGCGGCTGTCGCGGCGATGTGGTCGAGCAGCAGGGCGGGGACCGGCGTGAACAGGTCGCCGTACTCCTCGCCGAGGGCCCGCCCCTCCAGCCATACGGCGGCCCAGTGCAGTCCGTACGCGCGCGATCCGGCCGACTCGGGCGTCTGGTAGTGCCACCGGCCGGGGTGCTGCCGGTCGCCGAGGTCTTCCCGCATGACCGTGTGCGGCGGGTACGACCGCAGCGCGACCGGCGTCCGCCGTACGGTGCGCTGTACCTGCTCGGCGACGGCGTCGGCGAGGTCGAACAGGTCGCGCTCGGTGTCAAGGGCGGCGTCGAGGGCGTCGAGGTTGAGCGGGGCCGGGTGTTCGCGGATGGTGAGCGGGAGCCGGCCTATGACGGGCGCGGCCGGCATGGGGTCGTCAGTACGGTCGGCGGCGGCGAGCTGGTCGAGGAACCCGCCGCGGGTCTCGCGCGGCGGCCACTCGGCGGCCGGGGGGTGCGCGATGGCGGTGAGCAGGTCGCCCCACTGCTCACGGACGGCGGCGAGGTCGACCGCGGCGCGGCGGCCGACCGGCGGGGCGTCGAGGGGGGTCGTCATGTGTGGCTGCTCCTGTGCTCAGTGCTGGGCGAGGGCGTCGCGAACGGCGTCGTACGCGTCGTGCAAGCCGTTGGCGTAGGCGAGGGTGTGCGGCAGTCCGAGGCGGGGCCGGGGCACGGTGGGCAGCAGGGCCCGGACGGCGGCGACCTGCTTACCGGCGGCGCGGTAGACGCCGAGGGTGTCGGGCCCGAACACGGCCCGGTACGCCGTGAGCTGTTCCTCGGCGTCCGCGGCACGCTGCTCGGCCTCGGCGACGTCGCCCTCAAGCTCGCGTACGACGGCGTCGGCGGCGGCGCGGTGGTGGGCGAGGGTGCGCGTGGTGCCCTCGTTGGCCTTGCGGGACTCGTCGGCGCTGCGTCGTTCCTGGTCGACGTACTCGCGCAACAGCCGGGCCTCGGCGGCGCTGAGCCGGCCGCGTTCGGCGCGGGCGAGCAGGACGTCGAGGGCGGCGCGCCGGTCGGCGCGCTCGTGGTCGCGTGGCTTGGTCCGAAAGTGCCGGCGGCGGGTGGTCATGTCTGCTGCTCCTTACGGCGGTTGGAGTTGCGGGCGAGGCGCAACAGGTCGCGGTCGGCCTGTGCGTCGGCGCGGGCCCGGCGCGATGTGCGGTCGCGGCCGGCGAGGGGGCAGGGGTCGCGGCGGGCGGCCCACCACCCGAGCGGGGCGCCTGCCACGATCACGGTCGCCGTGACGACCAGGACATCGGCGGCGAGCTGCTGGGCGGCGCTCACTGCTGCGCCTGCTCGTCGAGGTGGGCGGCGACGGTGTCGAGCAGTTTCCGGATGCTGTCCTTGCCGGTGAGCAGGCCGCGCGAGCTGCGGGTCACGCCCCACTGCCGACGGGTGGCGTCGGTGTGCTGCCGGGCGAGGCCGGACAGTTCGCGGGTGTGGGCGGCGAGCAGGGCGTAGGCGGTCGCGAGGGCGGCGGCGGGGGTGCGCTGCTCGGGGTCGAGCAGGGCGTCGCGCAGTGAGGCGAGGGCAGGCGACGGCTGGTCGGCGTTGAAGTCGAGCGACCGGCGGGTCTCCTCGACGGCCCGGCCTGTGGGGGTGGCCATGGCGGCGAGGCCGGCGGCGGCGCGGTCGGCGTCGTCGGCGGGCAGCTGGTCGGTGACGGCGGCGAGCAGGCGGTCGAGGCCGTCGGGGCGCTGCGTCTGGCCGGTGCTGCGGGCGAGCAGGACGGCCGAGGGTGGGGCGGGTGCGTCGTGTATCGGGCACGGGCGGCCGGTCGCGCGGGCGGTCGCGCACAGTCCGGCGGGGCTGTCGAGGCCGTCGGCGAGCTGCCGCAGCACGTCGGCGGCGGTCTGCCGGGGGAGGTTGGTCGCGATGTCGGCCGGTCCCTCGTTCGGCACGGTGACGATCAGGCGGTGAGTGTCGAGCGAAGCGACGGCGACGGCGTCGGGAGCGCGGGTCATGGGGTGGTGCTCCTGTCTCGTGTCGGGTGGGCCGAGGTGCTGCTCGCGCGCGCGGGCGGCGCCGCGTCCGGACGCGCGGGCGGCCGGAACGGGCCTTGGCTGGCAGTCACGCGGCCCGTGCGAGGGCGCGGTCGGCGCGTGGGCGGATGGGCTCGACGGGGGCGAGGCGGGCCTCGCGCTGCTCGGCGCGCTTGGCTCGGGCGGAGGCGTTCTTGCACTTCCGGCACTTCCGCGTTCCGTTCTTCGCGCGGATGGTGTTCGCCCGGTCGTAGGCGTGGCCGGCTGGGCAGTGCGTGACGGCGGCGCGGGCGGCGACGTGGTTCGTCGAGCGGAGGATGTTCGTACGGTGCGTGACGGCGTCGAGGTGGCCGGGGGCGACGCATTCGCGGCGACGGCACCGGTGGTCGATCTCAAGGCCGGTCGGTATCGGGCCGTTGGCCTGCTCGTACGCGTAGCGGTGGGCCTTGACCGTGCGGCCGTGGGCCCAAAAGGTGCCGTAGCCCTTCTCGTTCTGCGATCCGTCCCACAGGTGGCAGGGGCCGGGACAGTCCCGGCGGAGTGACCAGGGGCCGGCGGTGTTCACCTTGTCGGCGAACCGCTCGGCCGGGGTGGGCCGGTGCATGGGGTGTGCCTCCGTCGGGAAGTCGTTCCGAATGTTCTTTCACGATTGGTACGTTCCTTCCATCGTTGGAACATAGTCCATAGGGGGCGGCCCTGGTCACCCCGATTTCCGCCCCCTGGCACGGTGTTACGCGGCTTCCGGGCGGTCGTCGTGCTCGGCGAGGACGATCGTCCATCCCATGGCGACCAGTTCCTCGACGACCTGCTCGGCGACGTCCTCGGCGGTGTCGAGGCCGTTCCCTCGGGCGTTCTCGACGCCGGCGCGCACGACGGCGAGGGCGGCGGCGGGGATCATCGCTGCGCCCCGGTGACATGGCGGGCGTCGCGGCGCCCGCACTGCTCGCGGGCGACCGGCGGGCGCACCATGAGCCGGGCGAGGGCGGCGCGTTCGCGCGCGGACTTCTCGGCGGCGGCGCGGCCGGCGGCCTCTTCCTGCTCGGCACGGTGCCGCTCCTCGGCGGCACGCCGGCGCTGCTCCTCCTCGGCGGCGCGGCGCTCGGCGAGCAGGGCGGGCCCGTCGACCTCGAACCAGGTCGACCACCGGCCGTGCCCGTTGTGCTCCTCGACGATCACGTACGCGCCCTGCTCGGCCATGTTCCGGGCGATGCGGCGGGCGGCCTTGCGGTCCTGCGTCGGCCTGATGGCCGGGCGGTCCGGATGCCGGTCCCACGATCCCGTGATCCGGTACCCGCTGTTGTTTTTTGTGCGGTCGGTCGCGCTCGCGCGGCGGCGGTGCGGGGCGCGCTCCGGGTGCTTCCTGCGGCTGGTCATGCGGCCGGCTCCTTCGGTGCGTAGCGGCGGGCGAGGTCGAGGCGCGAGGGGTGCGCCGAACTGCGGGGATTGCGGCGGTAGTTGGTGCAGGGATCGCCCGCGGCGGCGCGGCACTGCTGGTACGGGCACGGGACGTCGAGCGGGTCGGGCAGTCCCTCGACGGCGCGGCGTTCGCGCTCGGCGCGGCGGGGGCGGAACTCGGCGAGGGCGTCGGCGACGGTGCGGGGGACGTAACCGCCGAGGGCGGCGAGGCGTTCGGCGGCGAGCTGGTCGCGCTCCTCGCGGGTGCCGCCGGTCAGTTCGTGGTACGTCGAGGCGGTCGAGGCGCCGGTCGCCACGGCGGTGCGGGTGCCGACCAGTTCGGCGCGGTACGCGGCGGGGTCGTCCGGGTCGGCGGCGGGAACGGGGTCGTGGTGGCGGTCGACGACGTCGCGGCGGAAGCTGTGCCACGGGCGCGACACGTCCGACGGCCGGACTGGGTACGGCGAGGTCGCGATGTGGTGGCGCACGACCTGTGCGGCGTCCCAGTGGCGGCCGTTTGGGTGCGGGGCGCGCGGGGGGACGTCGGCGAGCAGGTCGGCCCACTGGTCGAGGGTTTCCTCGGCGGCGGCCTGGTCGGCGGGCGCGGTGCGCGGGTCGAGGCGCACAGCGTAGGCGAGCAGGGCCGCGACTTCTTCGCGGGTCATCTGGCTTGCTCCTGGGGTGAGTTGAGGGCGGCGGCGAACATGTCGGCGGCGCGGGCGACGCGTCCGGGCCGGGCGGCGGCGAGGGGGATCACGTCTGCGCCCGGCGACGTCGGGGCGCCGGCGGGGACGGGCGGGAGCGCACTCCAGCCGGGCAGGAAGTACCGGACCGAGCGGGGGCGGCTACGGGCGCGGCGGCACTGCTCGCGGGCGTGGTCGACCAGGGCGGCGACGGCGGTCCGCTTCACGATCGCCTCAAGCCGGAACCAGTCGGCCTCTGCGAGGGACCACTCGACGACGATCCCGGCGGCGGTGAGCGCGTCGCACAACGGCCGAAGGTTCGGCGGGACTGCGGGCGTCGAGCCGTAGCTAGCTGGCTGTACCTCCGAAGGAGGTACAGCGGGATGGGACGGGTCGGGACGGGGGGACCGTGACGGGTCAGTGCCGTCACGCTGTGACGGTCCTTCCTGACCTGCGATGTCTTGCGGGAACTCGATCTGATTCGCGGCCGGTTCGCGATTTCCGTCCGACGGATCGCCGTCGGTTCCGACGTGATTTGCCGATGGAACGGGCGGATTACGCTCCTGGTTCCGCTGCTCGTCGGCGCGTTCACGGGCCCGCTGCTGCCGCTCGGCGGCGCGTGCGCGCTCGGTCTCGACGCGCGCCCGGCTCGGGTTGTAGATCAGGAAGTCGTGCATGTAGTAGTCGCCGGGCGCCGGCTGCTGGCACTTCGGGTGCGGGCACGTGTGACCGTGCTCGTGCCACAGGCCGGCGGCGACCAGCTTCCGGGCCTGCGGCGCGGTGCCGTACAGCTGGGCGACGACGCCCGGAACCATGCCCTCGGTGAGGTGTTGGGCGGCGTACGCGCCCGCTTTGGCCCACAGGCCGACGGCGGCGTTACCGGCCTTGAGCGTCTTGGGGTGCCCGTAAAACGTGTCGTCGACTTTGAACCAGGTCACAGGGTCTGTGCTCCTCGGGATGGTGCGCCCGGGGCGAGGGGCGCCGTTGGCTCGTCCTCGCCCCGGGGCAGATCAGGCGGCGGCGGTGACGTATGGGCGGGTCCGGGCCGGCTGGTGCTCCTCGCACCGTGGCCCGCACGGATACGGCCGTACCTCGGAGTCGTGGCACGTCGGGTTGCCGTGCCCACAACTCGGTGTGCTGGCAAGCCGGTTGCACTCGGCGCAGTACCGCTTGCCGTGGGCGCGGTGGCGGCCGTGTACGGCCTGGTCGTGCTCGCACTTGGGCGGCCGGTGCCGCATGCCCTTGACCGAGGCGAGGGCGGCGCGCTCGCGCTCCCGGGTGACCTGGTCGTCGACATGGGCGGGCGAGCAGCAGGTCGGCACATCGCACGATGGGCGGGCGGGACCGACCGGCGCCCGCCCGTGCCACATCATGAACGCGGCCTGAAACGCGGTGTAGGCGGTGCCCTTGTGCTGGAACCGGCCCCCGCCCTTGGCGGGGGTGCCGGTCCATTCGCGGTGTCCGCCCTCGGTCTCGCGGGTGTTCTTGAGGAACACGAGCGCGAGGTCGACGGAAACGCCCGGTGCGGACGTGGCGGCGCTCATGCGGCCAGTCCGAACCGCTCGGCGATCCCGGCGCGGTGTAGCAGGAACCGCAGCGCGTACGCGGCCTGCTGAGGCACGACCCCGTTCCCCAACGCCTTGAGCTGCGCGGGACGGGACAGGCCCGGTACGCCGGTGACGTGGCCGGGCTCAAGCCCCATCATCCACTCGACGAACGCGGCGGTCAGGCGGCCTCGATCGTCAGTTGGCCGGGGCGCCGGTCGGCCCGTGACCGCTTCCCACTGCGCAACGGCGTAGGCGTAGGGCCCCCAATCGACGCTGCCGCGCTGGCCAGTGTCGGCGTTCCGTCGCCGTGCTTCTGGTTCGGGCTCCCCTTCGTGCCGTCGCTCGCCCTGGGCGTCGGCAACAGGTGCTCGACCTCGTCGGCGAGCGTCGGGCCGTGTCCGCCCCCCTTCCTCTTGTCCGGGTGCTGCGTCCCCCCGCTGATCCCGAGTGACGCCGTCGGGGTCTTCAGCAGCCGTACGACGGCCGGTAGCCCGTCGTCGTGCCCCCTGCCCCGGCTGTCCCTCGCGAGGGGTGTCGGCAGTTGCGTGATGCGGGCCCGCAACGTGTCGTTGCGGTTCCCGTCCGGGGTCCCCGGCCCGTTCCACTCGCTCGTGGTCGGCGTCGGCAGCAGGCCACGCGATGATGAAAACGCGCTCACGCTGGTGGGGCGCCCCGACGTCGGATGCGCGCTGCACGTGCCATTCCGCATCGAACCCGAGGTCGGCCAAGTCGCCGAGTACGGCGCCGATAGCTCGAAGAGTGTCGGCGTCTCCGCCGTCTGCATCCACAGGCGTTCCGTCGGCTCCCACACCGCGAACGGCCTTGGCCGAGAGAAGACCGCGGACATTTTCGATCACCACCAATCGGGGTCTGAGTACGGAAATGGCGTGGGCCACGTGGAACCACAGGCCGGACCGGGTCCCCTTGATCACGCGCTCGGGCGGCGGGCCCGCCGGGTCGGCGAGGTCGCGCGCGTTGAGTTCGGCGACCGCGGCGGCGGCCACCACACCGGACAGGCGCGAGGGGACGGCGCCGGACGGCGCGGCGGCCTCGCACGTCGTGAGGTCGTGGTCGCCCCAACGGCAGTTCCCGCACAGCAGGACGCCGGCGGGTACGACGGTGTCGCCAATCAGGCCGGCGCGCTTGCCGGCGAGGCTCACGTCGGTGCAGGGGAAACCGGACGTGAGGACGTCGACCGGCTCGACCTCCGACCAGTCAACAGCCGTGATATCGCCGTGGTTTGGGACGGCGGGCCAGTGATGGGCGAGGATGCGCGCGGCGTACTGGTGCTTGTCGCCGGGCTCGTACTGGCAGTGCCACGCCACGGACGCGCCGAGGACGTCGCACACGGCCATGTCGAGGCCGCCGTATCCGGAGCACAGCGACCCCACCCGCAGCGCGTCGCCCTCATCGATGGCGAGCTGTCCCGGCACCATCTCGACGGCCCGCTCGGCGAGCAGCTTCCCGACCGCGTCGAGAG
This sequence comes from Streptomyces sp. NPDC086777, assembly GCF_040702065.1. Taxonomy (NCBI): domain Bacteria; kingdom Bacillati; phylum Actinomycetota; class Actinomycetes; order Kitasatosporales; family Streptomycetaceae; genus Streptomyces; species Streptomyces sp. NPDC086777. The sequence goes on from NZ_JBFBJI010000009.1 coordinate 182,072, forward strand.
TGAGACTCACGCGGCCTCACCTCGGCCGGGGGGTGCCGTATGACGGATGTGACCGGCGAGTCTGGTGATGCGGCCGGCGAGAGTGATCGCGTCGTCGGGGGCGAGCAGGTCGTCGAGGGTGTCGGCGGGCGGGGCCTCGGCGAGCAGGGCCTCGCGACTCCCGTCGGCGGCGGCGGCGCGCATGGCGCGTTCATGCTCGGGCATGTCCACGCTCACGACGGCGTGATCGAGGCGGACGACGTTCGCCCCGTGGACGGTGAGCAGACGGCCGACGGGGTCGGGGTCGGCGGTGTACGCGACGGCGAGGGCGTCGAGCAGCTGCTCGGCGCGGTCGGCGATCGGCAGACGGACGGCGAGGCCGTCGGCGGTGAGCGTCGGGCGGATCACCGGCGCAGCTCCTCGGGCATGACCGGCCTGGTGGCGATGTCGAGGGCTCCCGTAATGGCGTCGTAGACCTGCGGGCGGGTCCAGTCGGCGGCGGGGAACATCCGCAGCAGCAGGCCGCGGGCGGCGCGGTGCGCGTCGCGGTCGGCCTTGACCGGCCCGCCGAGGGCGTCGCCGAGGACGACCCACGTCGCGCGGCGCTCCTCGCCGTCGCGGTTGGTCGGCACGGGGATGGTCTGAACGCGCGCGGTGCCAGGGGCGATCTGGTCGAGCTGCCGGGCGATCACGGCGGTTCGGGTGGCGTGCTTCTCGGCGTCCGCGGCGGTCGGCGCGGCGGTACTCTCAGGGGTGTTCACGATCGATACCTCTCGGGGTTCGGTCAGGCGGGCCATCCGGGCGCAATCCGGGTGGCCCGCCCTGTTTTCAGGCGGCGGCGCGGTGCTGCTCGACGGCGGGCGCCTGCCGGCGCTGCTCGCGTTCGAGGCGGCGCAAGATCAGTTCCATTGCTGGATCGAGGCGCCCGGCGGCGCGGTCGCTGTCTCGGCGGTCGCGGGCGGCGTCGAGGACACGCCGGGCGTTCGCGAACGCCTGCTCGCGGGAGATCACGGGGCCGGTCACACGGCGGCCCGCTTGAGCAGCTGCCCGGCGGAAATGCCGTAGTGCGTCTCAACTGCCGCAGCTACGTTGGCACTTGGGGCCGTGCGGCCGTGCCACAGGCGCCATGCGGTGTTCCGCGCAACCTTCAACCGGCGTGCAGTGTCTGACGGGTTGTGATCACCCGCCTTGCGGGCGGCGGCGACCAGGGCCTCGCGGTCGTACACGGGCATCATCCTTCCGTGGTTGGTAATCTCTTTCCATGGATGGAACGTAGCACGGTGGGGCGTGTGGGGAAACTGTGAAGTCCTGGAGTTTCAATGTTCATTGACACTCGGCATATGCCCGACAACAATCGGTCACCTGTTCGAGTGTGTTGCCGCAGTTCATGGGGGTGAACCGTGTTAAAAGTGTGCAATCAGAACAGGTTCATGACGACCCGTAGCTCGGGCTGTCCAGGCGCGGTATGTTCCATCCATGGAACAGAACAACCAGCCGGGGAACGACAGGGCGACCCCGGCCGACTTCGCGCGATGGTTTCGCAGCCAGCTCGAACGACGCGGCTACGAGATGCGCCCCAGGGGCGGCGGACAGAGCCGGTTCGCCGCAGACTCCGGCCTGAGTGCCGGCACGATCAGCCGCATTCTGAACAAGCAGGGCGCCCAGGACATCAAGGTTCTCGAAGCCCTCGCCAACGCGCTTGACCTACCTCTCGCCGAGGTACTGGTCGCCGCTGGCGTCCTCAGCCGGAGCGAGCTAGCCGGCGTTCAGAATCCCGCCCCGCGCCCCGACGGCCCACTCACCCCGGAGCAGGCCGCGGAAGAAATGGGCATCGAGGACCCCGACGACGTCGCGGTTTTCGTCAACACAACCGAGTTCCTGATCAGGCGCCGCGCCAAAACCCGCGATGGACGCGCCGCCGAGAATTGACGCACGGAGGCACCACAAGTGACCCACCGGTTCACGCCCGCATTCGCCGTACTTCTGCTCTTGATGGGGCAGTCTGCGGGCGTCCTCGGCCTGCTCGGTGACAACGATTCCCTCTGGCAGGCGGGGCTCTTCATCACCCTTACCGCCGTCCCGCTGCTCATCGTTGGCGCAGTGCACAACTCCCAGCAAGCCACGGCCGACCAGCTCGCCGACGCAGACCGCGCCGGATACCTCCGCGGCCTCGACCACGTTGCCCGCGGTCTGCTCGACGCACCCACCCCGCCCGAACCGGGGCACAGGGAGGACCGCACCGAGAGGACCGCGGGCAACGTGGTCACACTTCGCCCGAACTTAGTCCGACCAACCGAACGGAAGGCGCAGTGACAGTCTTAGATCTACCAGCCACATTCCGCGGCTCGCCTATCGACGAAGACGGCGAGCCGTGGCTCGGCTACATCCGCGTGTCTACGTGGAAAGAGGAGAAGATCAGCCCCGAGCTGCAAGAGACGGCCCTCCGAGGATGGGCCAAGCGCACGGGCCGACGCCTACTCGAACCACTGATCATGGACCTTGACGTGACGGGCCGTAACTTCAAGCGCAAGATCATGGGCGGAATCAGGCGCGTTGAAGCCGGAGAAGCGCGCGGCATCGCGGTATGGAAGTACAGCCGCTTCGGACGCTCCCGCGACGGCGTCGCCGTTAACCTCAAACGCCTTGAAGACGCAGGCGGCCAACTTGAATCCGCCACCGAAGAAGTGGACGCGCGTACGGCCACCGGCCGACTGCAACGCGGCATCCTCTTTGAGTTCGCCGCGTACGAATCCGATGTGCGTGGTGAGCAGTGGCGCGAGACACACGATCACCGCCGCTACAAGCTCCACTTACCCGCCACAGGGCGCCCTCGGTTCGGGTACGTATGGCACCCCCGCCGGCTCCCGGACCCCCAACGGCCGGGGCAATTCATCCTGCAAGAAGAACGCTACGTCGCACACGAAGCCCTCGGCCCGGTCATGGCCGACCGCTTCCGGCAGTACGTCGACGGCGACCCCTTCTATGCACTGGTCAGCGAGCTGAACGCTGACGGCCACCGCACCACCCGCGGCGGCCCCTGGTCCGAACAGACCCTCATCCGGTACATGGATTCGGGTTTCTGCGCCAGCCTGCTCCGCGTCCACAACCCAAAGTGCCAGTGCGCCCCGGAAGTACGTGGGAACTGCTCCGATGTGCTGTTCATACCCGGAGCGCAAGAGGAACTGATCAGCGCTGAACTCTGGCAGATGTACCGAGAGCGACGCGAGGCGATGCGCAACACCGCGCCACGTGCCCGCCGAGCGACCTACGAACTGTCGGGACTCATGCGGCACACCCAGTGCCGCGGCAACCTAGCCGCGAACAACTCTCAGCGTGTTGTCGACGGCCAAACGGTCAAGATCCCTGGGTTCTGGTATCGGTGCGGGCTCCGAACCGTCAGCGGTCCGACCGCGTGCCCCGGAGTGTGGATCAAGCGGGAGCAAGCCGAAGGCGAAGTCCTCAAGTGGCTTGCGCGAGAGGCCGCCCCCGGTATCGACGCCGCCCCGAGCGTTCCCGAGCAGCGCACGGAAGTGCGCGACGATCGCGTGTCGGCCGCCCGCGAGCGCGCACGCCTCCAGCGCGAGTCCGACCAGCTCGCCCGTGCGCTGGTCAACCTTCGGACTGACCGGGCTATGAACCCCGAGGACTACGGGCCCGGCGAGTACGAGGCTGCTCGGGACCGTATCCGTACCCAGCAGGCCGCCAACACGAAAGCGATGGAGCGGGTTGCCGAGGTTGAGGCGACTCCGCACCGCGCCGACTACGAAACGTTGATCGTCGGCACGGTCGAGGAGTGGGAGACGCTGAACGTACGTGAGCGCAACGCGATCTTGAAACAGCTTGTGCGCCGCGTGGCCGTCGCCAAGACGGAAGACGGTGTGCGGGTCGAGGTTCATCCCGTGTGGGAGCCGGACCCGTGGGCGCCGGAAAGGGAGGTGGCCGGCGTCCAGTAACGTGCGGGCGTCTTCCTTTGCTCTGGAGAGTGTTTTGCTAACAGTGACCTCGGTGAACGTGAACGGGCTGCGGGCCGCCGCGAAGAAGGGCTTCGTGGAGTGGCTCGCGGAGACCTCGGCGGACGTGCTCTGCCTCCAGGAGGTGCGCGCCGAGCCGCAGCAGCTCCCGGAGGAGGTGCGCGCGCCCGGCGGCTGGCACGTGCTGCACGCCCCCGCGGCCGCCAAGGGGCGCGCGGGCGTCTCCCTGTACACCCGGCGTGAGCCGGACCGGGTGCGCGTCGGCTTCGGGTCGGAGGAGTTCGACGCGAGCGGGCGCTATGTCGAGGCCGACCTGCCCGGCGTCACCGTCGCCTCCCTCTACCTCCCCTCCGGCGAGGTCGGCACCGAGCGGCAGGACGAGAAGTACCGGTTCATGGGGGAGTTCCTGTCCTACCTGAAGGAACTGCGCGAGCGGGCCGCCGCCGACGGGCGCGAGGTCGTCGTCTGCGGCGACTGGAACATCGCCCACCAGCAGGCCGACCTGAAGAACTGGCGCGGCAACACCAAGAACTCCGGCTTCCTCCCGGAGGAACGGGCCTGGCTCGGCAGGGTCCTCGACCCGGCCGACGGCGGATACGTCGACGTCCTGCGCGCCCTGCACCCGGAGGCCGAGGGGCCGTACACCTGGTGGTCGTACCGGGGGCGGGCCTTCGACAACGATTCGGGATGGCGCATCGACTGCCAGATGGCCACGGGCGGGCTGGCGGCCAGGGCGGTGAAGGGGTTCGTGGAGCGGGCGGCCACGCATGCCGAGCGGTGGTCCGACCACGCGCCGGTCACCGTCGTGTACGACCTCTGATCCGCTGAACCGCGACGCCCGGCCCGGGGCCCGCGGTCGTCACGGCCGCTTGCGCAGCCGCCGGTCCAGGGCCAGGGAGACCTCTGCCTCCACCACGCTGCGGGCCAGGGGGCGCAGGCGTTCCATGTCCTCCTCGGGGCCGTGGCGAAGGACGAGGTCGGCGAAGAGTTCGGCGAGGGCGTCCGCGTGTTCGCGGACGCTGCGGCCGGCGGCCAGGACCTCGGCGAGCGGGAAGCCCTCGCGGACCAGGGCCTCGGAGGCGTCCAGCAGGCGGCGGCTGATGTGGACGATGTCGTCGCCGTCGGTGCCGAGGTAGCCGAGGTCCATGGCGGCCGCGAGGTTCTCCGGGGTGACCTCGCCCTCGAAGCGGGCGGCGAGCTCCTCGGGGGTGAGACGGACCGGCTCCTCCTCGGTGGGGGTGCCGAGGCCGACGAGGTCGGCGACGTTGCGGCCCTGGTCGAGGGCGTCGGCGAGCTCCGCGATGCCGTTCAGGGTGTGGCCGCGTTCCAGGAGCGCCGAGATCGTGCGCAGCCGGGCCAGGTGGTGGTCGTCGTACCAGGCGATGCGGCCCTCGCGGCGGGGTGGCCGGATCAGCTTGCGCTCGCGGTAGAAGCGAAGGGTGCGCACGGTGATGCCGGCCCGCGCGGCCAGTTCCTCCATGCGGTACTCGCGGCCACCGCCCTGGGCGGAGGCCGTGGAGGTCGTTCGTCCGCCGTCGTCCGTCACGTGCGCAGCCTATGTTGTACCGCCGGTACCCGCGGCGGAGCCGCTGATGTGAACGTCCTCCGTCCGGCCCCTACCCATCGGTACGGAGCTGTTCTACAGTCCAATCGTGCCAGTGTTCACTGGCGTAATCACGGGCGAGGTGTGGAGGCTCCGGGATGGCCCAGCACGAGCATGTACGGGTGGCGGTGATCGGGTCCGGGTTCGGCGGCCTGGGCGCGGCCGTGCGGTTGCGCAGGGAGGGGATCACCGACTTCGTCGTCCTGGAACGGGCCGGCAGCGTCGGCGGTACCTGGCGGGACAACAGCTATCCGGGGTGCGCCTGCGACGTGCCCTCCCACCTGTACTCCTTCTCCTTCGCACCCAACCCCGACTGGCCGCGCACCTTCTCCGGGCAGGAGCACATCCGCGCCTACCTGGAGCACGTCACCGACGTGTTCGGACTCCGGCCCCACCTCCGCTTCGACGCCGAGGTCGAGCGGATGACCTGGGACCCGGAGGCGCTGCGCTGGGAGATCGAGACCGCCGCCGGCACCTTCTCCGCCGACGTCGTCGTCTCCGCCACCGGACCGCTGTCCGACCCGAAGATCCCCGAGATCCCGGGGCTGGACTCGTTCCCCGGCAAGGTCTTCCACTCGGCCCGCTGGGACCACGACTACGACCTGCGCGGCAAGCGGGTCGCCATGGTCGGTACCGGTGCCTCCGCGATCCAGATCGTGCCCGCCGTCCAGCCCGAGGTCGACCGTCTCACCCTCTTCCAGCGCACCCCGCCGTGGGTGATGCCCCGCGTCGACCGGGCCATCAGCGCCGCCGAACGCCGGCTGCACCGGGCGCTGCCCTTCACCACCCAGGCCCGGCGCGGCCTCCTGTGGGGGATCAGGGAACTCCAGGTCCAGGCGTTCACCAAGCGGCCCGACGAACTCGGCCTGGTGGAGAGCCTCGCCAGGCGCAACATGGCCCGCGCGATCAAGGACCCCGCGCTGCGCGCGAAGCTCACCCCGGACTACCGCATCGGCTGCAAGCGGATCCTGCTCTCCAGCACCTACTATCCGGCGCTGGCCCAGCCGAACGTGGACGTGGTGGCGAGCGGGCTCAGCGAGATCCGCGGCTCGACGGTCGTCGCCGCCGACGGCAGCAGCGCCGAGGTCGACGCGATCATCTTCGGCACCGGCTTCCACGTCACCGACATGCCCATCGCCGAGCGGGTCGTCGGCGCCGACGGACGGACCCTCGCGGAGACCTGGAAGGGCGGCATGGAGGCGCTGCGCGGGGCCTCGGCCGCCGGGTTCCCCAACTGGATGACGATCATCGGGCCCAACACCGGCCTCGGGAACTCCTCCATGATCCTCATGATCGAGTCCCAGCTGAACTACCTGGCCGACTACCTGCGCCAGCTCCGCGTCCTCGGCGGGCGGGCGGCCCTGGACGCCCGCCCCGGTGCCGTGGCCGCCTGGAACCACAAGGTCCAGGAGCGCATGAAGCGCACCGTCTGGAACACCGGCGGCTGCACCAGCTGGTACCTCGACGCGAGCGGCCGCAACACCACCATCTGGCCCGGTACGACCACGGAGTTCCGGCGGGCGACCCAGCGGGTGGACCTCGCGGAGTACGACGTGATCCGCGCCCCCCTGCCGAGCGCCGGTGCCGGCGCCGGCGGCCTGGCCGGTGCGGAGGTGGGGGCATGAGCCGGCTCACCCACGTCACCTCCGGGCCGTACGCGCCGCCCGCGCCCGCCCGCGAACTCACCGTCGTCTCCGCCGACGGCGCCCGCCTGCACGTCGAGGTGCACGGCCCTAAGGACGCACCCCCCGTCGTCCTCGCCCACGGCTGGACCTGCTCGACCGCCTTCTGGGCGGCGCAGACACGCGAACTGGCCGTCGACCACCGGGTGATCGCGTACGACCAGAGGGGGCACGGGCGCAGCCCCGCGAGTCCCGCGTGCACCACCCAGGCGCTGGCGGACGATCTCGAAGCGGTGCTCGCGCAGACCCTCGCCCGCGGGGAGCGTGCCGTGGTCGTCGGCCACTCCATGGGCGGCATGACCGTCATGGCGGCCGCCGCCCGCCCCCGCTTCCGCGAGCACGCCGCCGCCGTCCTGCTGTGCAGCACCGGCAGTTCGCGGCTGGTGGCCGAGGCGCGCGTGCTGCCGATGCGCGCCGGTGGCCCGCGCACCTGGCTCACGGCGCGGGTGCTGGCCTCGCGCGCCCCGCTCGGTCCCGTCACGCCCCTCGCGCTGCGCATCCTCAAGTACGCGACCATGGGCCCGGCTTCCGCCCCGCACATGGTCGAGGCGTGCGCGCGGATCGTGCACGCCTGCCCGCGCGCCGTGCGCCACACCTGGGCCCGCGTCCTCGCACAGCTCGACCTCGACCACGGCGTACGGGAGTTGAGCGTGCCCACGGCGGTCGTCTCCGGCACGGCCGACCGGCTCACGCCCCCGGTGCACGCCCGCGCGCTGATCGCCGCGCTGCCGCACCCCCTCGGCCTCACCGAGCTGCCGGGCATGGGCCACATGACTCCGGTCGAGGCACCGGAGCTGGTCAACGGAAAGATCCGGGAGCTGGTCACCGCGTACGTGACCGGCGCCCCTGAGGAAGCCGGCGCCGACGGGCCCGAGCGGATCAAGGAGAGCTCATGAGCAGGGTCGGTCTCGAAGGACAGGTCGCCGTCGTCACCGGAGCGGCGCGCGGGGTCGGCGAGCTGCTCGCCCGCAAGCTCTCCGCGCGCGGGGCGCGGGTCGCGCTGGTCGGGCTGGAGGAGGAGGCCCTCAAGGAGGTCTCCGGCAGGCTGCACAGCGACAGCGCCCACTGGTACGCCGACGTCACCGACCACGAGGCGATGAGCCGGGTCGCCCGGGAGGTCAAGGAGCGGTTCGGGAAGGTCGACATCGTGGTGGCCAACGCCGGGGTGGCGAACGGCGGTCCGTTCGCCGAGTCCGACCCCGGCGCCTGGCGGCGGGTGATAGAGGTCAACCTGATCGGTTCGGCCGTGACGGCGCGCGCGTTCCTGCCGGTCCTCACGGAGAGCCGCGGCTATCTGCTGCAGATAGCGTCGCTGGCCGCGATCACACCGGCGCCGATGATGACGGCGTACTGCGCGTCCAAGGCGGGTGTGGAGGCGTACGCGCACAGTCTGCGCGCCGAGGTCGGTCACCAGGGCGTGCGGGTCGGGGTCGGGTACCTGTCCTGGACGGACACCGACATGGTGCGCGGCGCCGACCAGGACGAGGTGATGCGGGAGTTGCGGCAGCGGCTGCCGTGGCCGGCGAACAAGACGTACCCGCTGGGTCCGGCCGTGGACCGGATCGTGGCCGGCATCGAGCGGCGCTCGGCGCACGTGTACGGGCAGCGGTGGCTGCGCGGGATGCAGGGCGTGCGCGGGTACCTGCCGGCGCTGATCGGCACGGTCGGGCAACGGGAGATGAAGCGGTTCGCGCCCCGGCTGCAGGGCATGCGTACGGGGCTCGTCGGTGCAGGTGGGGCGGCCGACGAGGAGGCGCGCGCTACGCACCGTCATTGATCGAAATGCGCGCGTAGTCGGCCCGTGTGAATCTGGTCGAGGCCCCACTGAGGGCCGATCCCCTCACCCTCCACGGGAGTGAACCCACATGGGTATGAAGGACAAGGCCGGCAAGACGCAGGGACAGGCCAAGCAGAAGATGCAGGAAGGCCGCCCGCAGGCCCAGCAGACGCAGCAGCGTGGCCAGCAGGCCGCCCAGCACACGCAGGAGCGCGGCCAGCAGGCGCAGGAGCGCGGCCGGCAGGCGCAGGAGCGCGGCCGGCAGATGACTGAGCGGGGTCGTCAGAACATGGACGACACCGAGCAGGAGATGCAGGACCGGTTCGACCAGGACTACGACGCCTAGTCGTTGCCCTTGGCTCGGCCGACAGGCGTGGGGCGCCCTTCTTTTCGGAGGGCGCCCTGCGTCTTGTTGCGGGGTGGTCGCGGCGGGCGGCGGGTGCGGGGCGGTGGCGGCTTGTCGCGCAGTTCCTCCCCCAGCCTTCGGCCGGGGGTACCCCCAGCGCCCCTCTGGTGGGGACGCTCCCCGGTGTCTCAAGAAGGCCGTGGGGGCAGTTTGGGGCGGGAACGGTTCGGGACCTCGCTGTAGTCGGGCGGTACCGCTGCCGGGTGGTCGGTGAGGAGGTCGAGGGCCAGTTGGATCGCGTCGTCCATCTCGACGTGGCGGCCCTCCGCCCAGTCCATCGGGGTGCGCAGGACCTCCAGGTCGGGGGCGACGCCGTGGTTCTCGACGGACCAGCCGTAGTCCTCGAACCAGGCCGCGTTCATCGGCACCGTGATCACCGTGCCGTCGCCCAGGCGGTGGCGGCCGGTCATGCCGACCACTCCGCCCCAGGTCCGCTGGCCGACGACCGGGCCGAGCTTCAGCAGCTTGATCGCGGCCGTGATCATGTCGCCGTCGGAGGAGGTGGCCTCGTCGGTCAGTGCGACGATCGGGCCGCGCGGGGCGTTGGAGGCGTACGACACCGGCTGGGCGTTCCTCGTCAGGTCCCAGCCGAGGATGGTCCGGGTGAGCTGCTCCACGACGAGTTCGCTGATGTGGCCGCCCGCGTTGCCGCGCACGTCGACGATGAGCGCCGGCCGGGAGACCTCCATCCGCAGATCGCGGTTGAACTGGGCCCAGCCGGAGCCGCCCATGTCCGGGATGTGCAGGTAGCCGCACCTGCCGCCGCTCATCTCCCGAACCACCTCTCGGCGTTTGGCCACCCAGTCCTGGTAGCGCAGCGGCCGTTCGTCGATCAGCGGGAGGACGGCGACCCGGCGCGGCGGCCCCGACTCGCCCTCGCCCGGGGCGAACGTCAGCTCCACCGTCGTGGCCCCCGCCCCCGCGAGCAGTGGGAACGGTCCGGCCACCGGGTCCACCGGTCTGCCGTCGATGTGGGTGAGCACCGCGCCCTCCCGGATGCCGGTGCCCGCGAGCGGGGAACGCGCCTTGGAGTCGGAGGAGTCGCCCGGCAGGATCCGCCGGACCGTCCAGCCGGCGTCCCGGCGTACCAGGTTGGCGCCGAGCAGGCCCTGGAGGCGCTGGTAGTGCGGCGGGCCCTCGTTGCGGCGGGCCGGGGTGACGTAGGCGTGCGAGGTGCCCAGCTCGCCGAGGACCTCGCGGAGGAGGTCGGCGAAGTCGTCGGGGGACGCGACCCGTTCGACCAGCGGCCGGTACTGGTCGAGCACGCCGTCCCAGTCGATGCCGCACATCCCGGGGTCCCAGAAGTAGTCCCGGATGAGGCGGCCGGCCTCGGCGTAGGACTGGCGCCACTCGGCGGGCGGGTCGACCTCGTGCAGGATGCGGCGCAGGTCGATCCAGACGGTCGTGTCGCCGTCGCCGGACTCGGTCGACGGCACCGCCCGCAGATCGCCCTCGTCGACCACGACCAGTCGGCTGCCGTCGCCGCTGACCGTGAACCAGTCGAGGTGGTCCACGAGTTCGGCCTTCTTCGCCTTGGTGATGTTGAAGTACTCCAGCGTCGGCCGCCCGCTGGTGTCGGCAGGGTTGACGAAGGTCTCGCCCAGCGCGCCCGAGATCGGCCAGCGCAGCCAGACCAGGCCGCCGCCCGCGACCGGGTACAGCTCCGAGTACTTGGAGGCGGTGACCGGGAACGGGGTCACCCGGTTCGCCAGCCCCTCCACCTCGACCCCCACCGCGCCGCCCTCGCCGGGTTCCTCGTCCTCGACGGGGTCCAGGCCGCCGGCCGCCGGCCGCCCGTCCGGGTTGAGCGCGAACGGGGAAGGGGTCGCCGAGGAGAGCGGGACCAGGTAGGGGCGGCAGCCGAGCGGGAACGACAGGTCCCCGGTGTGCACGTCGTACACAGGGTCGAAGCCGCGCCAGGACAGGAACGCGAGGTAGCGGCCGTCGCGGGTGAAGACCGGGTTCTCGTCCTCGAAGCGGCCGTTGGTGACGTCGATGACGAGCCGGTCGCTGATGCGGGCCATCTTGATCTGCCGCAGCGAACGGCCGATACCCGGATGCGACCAGGTCAACCATGACCCGTCCGGTGAGAAGGCGAGATCACGGACCGGTCCGTTGATCGACTGGATCAGCTCGGTGACGACGTCTTCGGAGTCCGGTCCGTCAACAGAATCAATGCCGGCGGGGTGGTCGGCATCAACCCGGTCAATGCCGTCAACAGGATCAACAGGATCAACAGGATCAACAGGGTTGACTCGATCAACAGGATCGACGGAATCGACGGAATCGACGGAATCGACGGAATCGGCGGGATCAGCTGAATCAAGTGAATCAACGGCATCAACGGGAAGCTCCTCGACGACCTCGACCTCCTCGGTCACGTCGATGAGCAGCAGCCTGCCGTCGTGCGCCGCCACCGCCAGCCGTTCGCCGAGGGGGTCCGAGACGAGTTCGAGCACCCGGCCCAGCCTCCCGCAGGCGAGGCGGCGCGGTGGGCGGGCGCCGGTCGCCCGGGGCAGGTGGGCGATCTCGACGGCGTCCTCACCGCCGGCGTCGGTGACGTAGGCGATCTGCCCGGTCGAGCCCAGCATCTCCGGGAGCCGTACCCGTACCCCGGGGGTGTCGGCGATGGTGCGGGCCGGTCCGTCGCGGTGGGTGAGCCAGTACAGGCTGCCGCGTACGACGACGGCGCTGGCCCGGCCGGTCTCGTCCACGGAGACGCCGTCGACGTGCTGGGCGGCCGGCACCTGGTAGGGGCGGCGCCCGGCCCGGGGCCCGGAGAGGCGTACGTCGAGGCGGCGCGGTGCGGCGTCCGGGCCGAGGTCGTCGACGAGCCAGAGGTCACCCGCGCACTGGTACACGACCCTGCTGCCGTCGCTGGCGGCGTGCCGGGCGTAGAAGGCGTCGTGGTCGGTGTGCCGGCGCAGGTCGGAGCCGTCGTACGCGCAGGAGTAGAGGTTGCCGACGCCCTCGTGGTCGGAGAGGAAGGCGATCCGGCCGCCGACGAACATCGGGGAGTCCAGGTGGCCGCCGATGCCGTCGAGCAGCCGCTGCCCGTGCAGCCACAGCCGGCCCATGGCACCGCCCCGGTAGCGCTTCCAGCCGGCCGGTTCGTGCGGCGGGGTGCCGGTGAGCAGCAGGGCTTTGCGCTCGTCGGCGATGTCGGCGACCTGGATGTCGGCGACCGGTCCCCAGGGCAGCTTGCGGCCCGGGTCGCCGTCGGGGGAGACCTTGTAGGCCCAGGTGAAATAGGAGAAGGGCTGGCTGTGCGAGGCGACCGCCAGGATGTCCCCCTCCGGAGTCCAGCCGCACACCCGGGTGTCGCCGCTGCCCCAGTACGTCAGCTGCCGGCCGGGGCCGCCGCCGACGTCGACCAGGTGGATCTCGGGCACCAGGCTCCGCCAGCTCGTGTACGCGATCCGGCGGCCGTCGGGGCAGAAACGCGGGTGGCCGGTCTTGGTGCGGTCGACGGTGAGCCGCCAGGCGCGGCCCGGGGCGTCGAGCGAGGTCAGCCAGAGGTCGTCCTCGGCCACGAAGCACAACTGGTCGCCGCTGAGGTGGGGCATGCGCAGATAGCTCACCTCCCCATGCTTTTCCGGGGGCGGAGGGCCAGCAACTCGTGGCAGCTCACGGATTTCCCGGCCGCGTGAGACAGCACACGTACGAAACGGTTTCGTTTCTGTAGATCGCAGGGTATCTTCGAGGTGTAGACACGAAGTCGATGGTGGAGCGGTGAAGGGTGAGTGGCATGACTGAGGTCGCAACGGCGCGTCGCAGTCGCATCACGCCTGAGCGTGAGGCCGAGCTGTACGAGGCCGTGCTCGACCTGCTCCGTGAGGTCGGCTACGACGCCCTCACCATGGACGCCGTCGCCACCCGCACCAAGTCCAGCAAGGCCACCCTCTACCGCCAGTGGGGCGGGAAGGCCGAACTGGTGGCCAAGGCGGTGCGGTACCAGAAGCCCGGGGCCGCGATCGACGAGATCGACACCGGCTCGCTCCGCGGCGACCTGCACGCCATGACGCTGCGCTCCGACGACTGCGAGATGGAGCAGAGCTCCGCGCTGATGCGGGGCCTCGCCATGGCGATCCACGGCAACCCGGATCTCCTGCAGGCCTTCAAGGAGCACCTGATCGAGCCCGAGATGGCCGGTTTCCGGACCGTGCTGCAGCGGGCGATCGACCGGGGCGAGGTCCGTGCGGACAACCCGGCGATCGACTTCGTGATGCACATGATGATCGGTGGATTCGCCGCCCGCTCGCTGATCGACGAGCAGCCGCCCACCCAGACCTTCCTGCTGTCCTACATCGACGCCGTGGTGCTGCCCGCCCTCGGCGCGCCCACCTGCTGACCCATCCCCGCAGCCTGCCCACCTGACGTCTCCGCTCACGTCGTCGGGCCGATCACTCCTGCCACCCACAGGGTTGATCACCCCTGCCCCGAATACCCCACGACCTGACCGGGAGTACGCCCCCGTGGCCACGTTCCTCTACAAACTCGGCCGGTTCGCCTTTCGGCGACGGCACTACGTCGCCCTCATATGGGTGGCGCTGCTGACCCTCGCCGGCGTCGCCGCCGCCTCCGCCCCCGCGGCCGGCTCCAGCTCCTTCTCGATCCCCGGCACCGAGGCCCAGAAGGCCTTCGACCTGCTGGACCAGCGCTTCCCCGGCTCCAGCTCCGACGGCGCCACCGCGCGGGTCGTCTTCAAGGCACCGGTCGGCGAGAAGATGACGGACAAGCTCAACAAGGCGACCGTCAAGAAGACCATGAAGGAACTGGCGGCCGGCTCCGAGGTCACCTCCGTCACCGACCCCTACCAGCAGCACGCCGTGAGCAAGGACGGCACGGTCGCCTACGCCTCGGTGCGCTACGACGTCTCCGGCACGGAACTCAAGGACTCCTCCCGCGACGCGCTGGAGGCGGCCGGGCACGACGCCCAGAAGGCCGGGCTGACCGTCGAGGTCGGCGGGGACGCGCTCCAGTCCGGGGCCGACGCGGGCGGCGCGGGTGAGGCCGTCGGTCTCGCCATCGCCGCCGTCGTCCTCGTCGTCACCCTGGGCTCACTGGTCGCGGCCGGACTGCCCCTGCTGACGGCGATCATCGGCGTGGGCATCGGCGTCTCCACCATCACCGCCCTCGCCAAGGCACTCGACCTCGGCGACACCACGTCCACCCTGGCCATGATGATCGGTCTCGCGGTCGGCATCGACTACGCGCTGTTCATCGTCTCCCGCTACCGCGGCGAACTGGCCGAGGGCCGCGACCGCGAGGAGGCGGTCGGCCGCGCCGCCGGCACGGCGGGCTCGGCGGTGGTCTTCGCGGGCCTCACGGTCGTGATCGCGCTCGCGGGTCTCTCGGTCGTCGGCGTGCCGATGCTGACGAAGATGGGCCTCGCGGCCGCGGGCACGGTCGTGGTCGCCGTCCTCATCGCGCTCACCATGATCCCGGCGATGCTCGGCTACGCCGGCCGCAAGGTCAGGGCCGCGGGCGAGAAGCGCCGGACGCACGCCCACGCCACCCCGAAGGACAAGCCCGGCCTGGGCGCCCGCTGGGCGAGCTTCGTGGTCCGCCGTCCGGCGGCCGTGCTGCTGCTCGGCGTTGCCGGACTGGGCGCGATCGCCCTGCCGGCCACCCAGCTCGAACTGGGCCTGCCCGACGACGGCTCACAGCCCACGTCCACGACCCAGCGCCGGGCCTACGACCTGCTGTCGGAGGGCTTCGGCCCCGGCTTCAACGGGCCCCTGATGATCGTCGTCGACGCCAAGGGAAGTGACGCCCCCAAGAAGGCGGCCACCAGGGTGGCCGACGACATCAAGGGCCTCAAGGACGTCGTGACGGTGACCCCGGCGGCGTTCAACAAGGCCGGTGACACCGCGACGATCACGGTGATCCCGGACTCCAAGCCGTCCTCGGTGCAGACCGAGGACCTGGTGCACGCCATCCGCGACCAGGGTGCCGACGTCAAGGCCGACACCGGCGCACGGGTCCTGGTCACCGGCACCACCGCGATGAACATCGACTTCTCGCAGAAGCTCAACGACGCGCTGGTCCCGTACCTGGCGCTGGTGGTCGGCCTCGCCTTCCTCCTCCTGATCGCGGTCTTCCGCTCCGTCCTGGTCCCGCTGAAGGCGGCCCTCGGCTTCCTGCTCAGCGTGCTCGCCGCGCTCGGCGCCGTCGTCGCGGTCTTCCAGTGGGGCTGGCTCGGCGGCCTGCTCGGCGTCGAGCAGACCGGCCCGATCATGTCGATGATGCCGATCTTCATGGTGGGCGTGGTCTTCGGCCTCGCCATGGACTACGAGGTGTTCCTCGTGACCCGGATGCGGGAGGCGTACGTCCACGGCGAGACGCCCGGACAGGCCGTGGTGACCGGCTTCCGGCACAGCGCGCGGGTCGTGGCCGCCGCGGCGGTCATCATGATCTCCGTCTTCAGCGGCTTCATCACCGCCGGCGAGTCGATGATCAAGATGATCGGCTTCGGGCTCGCCATCGCGGTCTTCTTCGACGCGTTCGTCGTCCGCATGGCGATCGTCCCGGCGGTGCTCGCCCTGCTCGGCAAGCGCGCATGGTGGCTGCCGAAGTGGCTGGACCGGGCGCTGCCCAACGTCGACGTCGAGGGCGAGGGCCTGCGCGCCCTGTCCGCCGAGGACGCCGGGACCGGCAAGGACGACGAGGACCGGGAGCTCGTACGCGTCTGACGTACGGCTCGTGACAGACCGCCGGTGAGGGTCCGTGGGGACGGGGCGCCCTCACCGGCTTCCTCGTGCGGCCACGGTCAACGACTCGCCGTCGCCTCCCCGGCTTGGCTAGCGTGCCCCCATGACGACGACAGCCGCCACCGACGCCGGCACCGGGGACTCCGGTGCGCACCCTCGTTTCGCCGCCGCCCTGGCCGAGCTGGGCCTCGGGGAGCTGACCGCGCGGATCCGGCGCTTCCCGGACGCGACCCGAACCGCGGCCGAGGCCGCCGCCGCTGTCGGGTGCGAGCTCAGCGAGATCTGCAAGTCGCTGATCTTCGCGGCCGACGGGGTGCCGGTGCTGGTGCTGATGGACGGAGCCTCCCGCGTCGACGTGGAACTGGTCCGCAAGGAACTCGGCGCCGCGAAGGTGACCCGGGCCAAGGCGGACGTCGTCCGTGAGACGACCGGGTACGCCATCGGCGGCGTGCCGCCCTTCGGCCACCGGACCCGCACGCGCGTGCTCGCCGACCGGGCGCTGCTCCGGCACGACGTGGTGTGGGCCGCCGCCGGCAACCCCCACGCCGTCTTCCCCATCGCCCCCGCCGCCCTGGTGAACCACGCCGGCGCCACCGTCGTGGACGTACGCGAGCCCACCGCGTGACCCCGGCGGTCACCGCGGCCGTCCTGCTGGCCGCGGTCACGCACGCCGGCTGGAACGCCATCGCCCACCGGATCACCGACAAGCTCGTCGGATCCTCGCTGATCGCCGGCGGAGGCGTGCTGATCGGGCTGCTGCTGATGCCGTTCGCCGCGGTCCCGGCGGCGGCCGCATGGCCGTACCTGCTCGCCTCGGCGGTCGTCCACGTCGCCTACTTCGCGCTGCTGATGCTCTCCTTCCGGCTCGGCGACTTCGGGCAGGCGTACCCCATCGCACGCGGCACCGCGCCGCTCCTGGTGACGCTGTTCGCCGCCGTGTTCGCGCACGAGGTGCCCGACGCCCCGGCGGCCGCGGGCATCGCCGTGTCCTGCGCCGGGCTCACCGGGGTCGCCCTGTGGGGGCTGCGGGGCCGCCGCCCCGACTGGACCGCGATCGGGGCCGCCCTCGCCACCGGCGTGACGATCGCCGCGTACACCGTCCTGGACGGCCTCGGGGTGCGCGCCTCGGGATCCTCCGTGGGCTACATCGCCTGGCTGATGGCCCTGCAGGGGCTCGCCATCCCGGCGTACGCCCTGAGCCGCCGACGCGGCGAACTGCTCACCGCGGCCCGCCCGTTCGCGGCCCTGGGACTCGTCGGCGCCCTGCTGTCCGTCTTCGCCTACGGGCTGGTCCTGTGGGCCCAGACCCGCGCCGAACTGGCCCCGGTCGCCGCGTTGCGCGAGTCGTCGATCATCGTCGGGGCCGCCATCGGAGCGGTCTTCTTCAAGGAGCGGTTCGGGGCGCCCCGGATCGCCGCGGCCGGCCTTGTGGTGGTCGGGATCGGGCTGATGCTGCACGCCGGTTAGCGGGCCGTCGGCTCCGTCAGCCGCGTCGGGCCGAGGCCAGGAGCGCCGCCACGGCCGACACCAGCGCGGCCGCGACGAGGTACAGGCCGAGGCGGGCTTCGGGCACCGCCGTCGACCAGACCCGCCAGGCGGACGGCGAGTAGCTGTCGGCCGCCAGGTAGTCCCCGTAGATCCTGGCCGTCGTGCCGGTCTGTCCGCGCACCCACAGCAGGGCGCCGATGACAGCGCAGGTCCCGGAGACGGCGTAGAGGATCGTGGCGAGGCGCGGGGCCGGTCTGTTCACGGATTCACCTTCGGTAGGCGTCGCGGTCCGCCGATTCTCCCTCCTGACCGGTAAGGGACTTGAGCCGGATGCCGGTCCGCCGGACTTGCCGTTGCCTTGACGAACCGTTCTCCGGGCGTTCAGCCGACCGCCTGTGCCAGGGATGTGTGTTCTCCATAAAGTCCCTGCGAGTTGCGGAAGAAGGGACGCACGGGACTCATGGACACACCTCACGCGGTTCGGGCCCGCGGGATCACCAAGTGCTTCGGTGACGTCGTCGCCCTGGACGCCGTGGACCTCGACGTGACACCGGGTCAGATCCACGGCCTGGTCGGGCCGAACGGCGCCGGCAAGACGACGCTGCTCGGCCTGCTGCTGGGGCTGGCCGTCGCCGACGGCGGCCGGCTGGAGATCCTGGGCAGGCCGGTCGAGCGGGCGCTCGCCGCCCCCGACGGCGTCGCCGGCTTCGTGGACGCGCCCGGTCTCTACCCCTCGCTCACCGCACGGCAGAACCTCGCCGCGCTGGCCACGCTGCGCGGTCCGGACACCAGGACGGCAGGGACGTCGGGGACCGCAAGGACCGCGGGGAGCGCGGGTGTCGACGACGTGCTCGCCGAGGTCGGTCTCACCGACGTCGCCGACGACAAGACCCGCGGCTTCTCCCTCGGCATGCGCCAGCGGCTCGGGCTCGCCGCCGCCCTGCTCACCCGGCCCCGGCTGCTCGTGCTCGACGAGCCGTCCAACGGCCTCGACCCGGCCGGCAAGCGGCACGTGCACGGCGTCCTCACCAGGCTCGCCGCCGACGGCACCGCCGTGGTGCTCTCCAGCCACCGGATGGACGACCTGGAGGCGCTGTGCTCCGAGGTCACCATCCTCGCCACCGGCCGCGTCGTCTTCTCCGGCCCGCTGACCAGGCTCGCCGCCGAGAACCGTGCACTCGACTACCGGCTGCGCACCTCCGACGCCGGGACGGCACGCCGGCTCGCCGCGGACGCGCCCGGCATCCGGGTCGTCGACGACCCCGGCCCCGGCCTGCGGAACGACCCCGACGTGCTCGTCGTACGCGCCCTGGTGGCCGCCCTCGACCAACTCGTCACGCGGGTCGTGCGGTCGGGGGTCGCGGTGCGTGAACTCGCCCCCGTCGTCTCCCCGCTCGAAGCCGCGTTCCTCGCCCTCACCGAGCACGGGCACGCGCACGAACGCGAGCACGCGCACGAACGCGAGCACCAGCACGAACCCGAGCACCGGCGCCGGCACCAGGAGACCGGCCGATGACCCTCACGGAGAACGCTCCCGTCACCGGACCCGCGCCGGTCGCCCGTCGTGTCCCGGTCTCGCGCTGCTACCGCTTCGAACTGGTGAAGCTGGTCTCGCAGTGGCGGATCCGGCTGCTGGTGCTCGCCTGCTGGATCGTGCCGGGGCTGTTCGTCGTCGGGGTCGGCCGGCAGAGCACGCTGCCCGCCGACACGCTCTTCGGGCGCTGGATGCACGCCACCGGGTGGGCCGGGCCGCTGGTGCTGCTCGGTTTCGCGGGCACCTGGGCGCTCCCGCTGCTGACATCGGTGGTCGCCGGTGACGTGTTCGCCGCCGAGGACCGCCTCGGCACGTGGCGCCACCTGCTGGTGGCGGTCCGCTCGCCCACGCGGATCTTCGTCGCGAAGTCTCTGGCCAGCCTCACCGTCATCCTGCTGCTGGTGGCCGGACTGGCCGTCTCCAGCACGCTCGGCGGCCTGGCGTCGGCCGGGAACCATCCGCTGGTCGGCCTCGACGGCCACCTCCTGTCGCCCGGCGACGCGGCCGGCCGGGTCCTGCTCGCCTGGCTCGCGGCCCTCGCCCCGACCCTCTCCCTCGCCGCGATCGGACTGCTCGGCTCGGTCGCCCTCGGCCGCTCCCCGATGGGCCTGCTGCTGCCCCCGGTCGTGGCGCTCGCGATGTCGGTCGCCCAGATGCTGCCGCTGCCCGTCGCGGTGCGCCTCGCCCTGCCCGGCTATGCCTTCGTCTCCTGGAACGGCCTGTTCACCAGCCCCGAGCAGCTCGCCCCGCTGCTCATCGCCGTAGCGGTGAGCCTGGCGTGGACGGTGCTCGCGACGGTCCTCGCCCATGTGCTCTTCGTACGGCGGGACTTCACCAACCCGGCCTACGACGGCTCCGGGCGCCGCGCGCTCACCCTCGGCGTGCTGCCGCCGGCCGCACTGGCCGCCGTCACCGTCGGCGCACTCGTGGTGGCCACCCCGTCGACGGGCTCCGGGATCCGGCAGGACAAGGTGCAGAAGTCCCTCGCCACGGTCTTCGGCCACCTCTACCGGCTGCAGACCGAGCAACTGCACCGGCCCGCCGTGACCGAGGCCCAGCTGAGGGCCACGGCCGCGTGCACCAAGAGCGACGGCCAGGCCGCGCAGGAGGGCGCGGGCAACGACTGGCGTTGCGTCGTGAGCTGGCACCTCCCCGGCGTCCAGGTCACCGGGACGGCGATCTACCAGCTCGACATCACCTCGGACGGGCGGTTCGTGGCCGACGGCGACGGTCCCAAGGAAGTCAACGGCTACTTCCTGGTGCGGACCCCGACCGGCGACGCCCCGAATCCGCTGTGGCAGTTCGACGGCAACGTCGACCTGCTCGACACCCAGTGAAGGGAACAGTTCCGTGCAGGTAACCCGCCAGCGCCGGATCAGGGAAAAGAAGCAGTTCAACCTCTTCGGCAGACGCGTCGGCCGCCGGGCCCTGCTGGTCACGTCCGGCATCGCGGTCGCCCTGGGCGTCACGGGCACCGCGGTCGCCTCGACGTACCAGTTCGGCACCCAGCAGGTCGGCCGGACCACCGCCAACGGCCAGGTCGTCTCAGCCGATCAGTACATCAACCCCTACGGCACCCGCAGCGTCATCGACGATGGCAAGATCATGTCGTCGGTCGTCAGCCCGGACGGCAGCCACCTGGCCGCCTCGGTCGCCGACGGCGACGCGTCGCTCGTCGTCGTGGACCTGGCGACGGGTCAGGTCACCCAGAAGATCGGCACCAACGCCGCCGACGACCTGCGCATCGGCAGCGGCGCGGTCGGCCAGGAGGGCCCGACCTACTCGCCCGACGGCAAGCAGCTGTGGCTGGGCCAGGCGAACGGCTACACCAGGTTCACCGTCGCCGCCGACGGCACCCTCGCCAACCCGACGGCCGTCACCATCGCGGCCGACGGCGCCAAGCAGGCGCTGGTGGGCGCGGCCGTGTTCTCGGCCGACGGGGCCACCGTGTACTCGGCGGTCAACGGCGAGAACAAGGTGGTCGCCATCGACGCGGCGACCGGAACGATCAAGCAGACCTGGGCGGTCGGCAACGCCCCGCGCGGTCTGGCGCTGGTCGGCGGCAAGCTCTACGTCAGCAACGAGGGCGGGCGCCCGGCCAAGGCCGGCGACACCACCATCAACTCCTACGGCACCGACGTGGTCGCCGACCCGCGGACCGGCGCCAGCACCACCGGCACGGTCAGCGTCATCGACACCGCCGACCCGTCCGCCGCCGTCGGCACCGTCGACGTCGGCCTGCACCCGACCGCCGTGTACGCGAGCAAGGGCGCGGTGTTCGTCACCAACACCGCCGACAACACCGTGTCGGTCATCGACAGCCGCAAGGACAGGGTCGTCCAGACGATCTCCACCCAGCCGTGGCCCGAGGCGTCCGTCGGCTACGAGCCGAACGCGGTCACCCTCACCGACGACGGCCGCCTCCTGGTGACGCTCGGCCGTGCCAACGCCGTCGCCGTCTACCGCTACACCTCCGCGCAGCAGCCGGCCCGCTACGTCGGCCTGCTCCCCACCGACTACTTCCCGTCGGGCATCACCGCCCTCGGCACGAAGGTCGTCGTCGCCAACACCCGCGGCATCGACGCGCTGCGCCCCGACGCCGCCGGGCACAACACGCACGACACCACGTCGAGCCTCACCCGGTTCACGCTGCCGAGCGACCAGGTCGTCAAGGCGCAGACCGCCAAGGTGTTCAAGCAGAACGGCTGGACCGGCGGCTCGGTCGAGACGGCCGGCCGCAAGAGCCGTGCGAAGGCCGTCCCGGTCCCGAAGCGGATCGGCGACCCGTCGACGATCAAGCACGTCTTCCTGCTCGTCAAGGAGAACCGCACCTACGACCAGGTCCTCGGCGACCTCCCGCAGGGCGAAGGCGACTCCACGCTCACCCAGTTCGGCGAGAACGTCACACCGAACCAGCACGCGCTGGCCGAGCAGTTCGGCCTGTACGACAACTTCTACGACATCGGCACCAACTCCGCCGAGGGCCACAACTGGCTGATGCAGTCCGACAACCCGGAGTACACCGAGTCGTCGGCCGGCGAGTACACCCGCAGCTACGACACGGAGAACGACGTCCTCGGCCACCAGAAGTCCGGGTTCCTCTGGACCGGCGCGCAGGCGGCCGGACAGACCGTCAAGGACTTCGGCGAGTTCCAGTCGTACGAGAGCAAGCCGGCCGGTGCGACCTGGCAGAACCTGTACTGCGACAGCAAGGACATGGCCGCCACCGGGGCCCAGACCGCCTACCCGATCAAGACGGGCTCGGCGATCCCCTCGCTCAACGACGTGTCGGTGCAGGGCTTCCCGCTCTTCGACCTCGACGTCCCGGACATCTACAAAGAGCAGATCTGGAAGCAGGACTTCGAGAAGAAC
Source organism: Streptomyces sp. NPDC086777 (assembly GCF_040702065.1). Taxonomy (NCBI): domain Bacteria; kingdom Bacillati; phylum Actinomycetota; class Actinomycetes; order Kitasatosporales; family Streptomycetaceae; genus Streptomyces; species Streptomyces sp. NPDC086777. Next base: position 204,597 of record NZ_JBFBJI010000009.1, read on the forward strand.
GGCCCGGCGAACCTGAACATGTTCTGGTTCTCCAACGACCACACCGGCGGCCCGGCGAACGCCGCCGCCGAGGTCGCCGACAACGACCTCGCGGTCGGCCGCATGGTCGACGAGATCACCCACAGCAAGTACTGGAAGGACTCGGCGATCTTCGTCGTCGAGGACGACTCCCAGGCCGGCCTCGACCACGTCGACGGCCACCGCGCCCCGGTCCAGGTCATCAGCCCGTACGCGCAGCACGGCACGGTCGACGACCACTACTACTCGCAGATCACCATGGTCCGCACCGTCGAGCAGATCCTCGGGATCCACCCGATGAACCAGCTCGACAGCGCGGCCACCCCGATGTACAAGGCGTTCACGCGCAAGCCGGACGACACGCCGTTCACGGCGGTCCCGAACCGCACCTCGCTGACCCTCGGCGTGAACCCGCAGCCGAGCTGCGGCTCGGACACCCCGGCGGCCCAGGACAGGCGGGCGGCGGCCGCGCCGACGTCGGTCTCCGTGCCGGCGGCCGAGGCCGAGGTCGCCGCGCAGTGGCGGACGTGGGCCTCACACCAGCGGCTGACCGGCAAGAACGCGGTGCCGGACTACGCGAACCCCACCCAGATGAACCGCTACACCTGGTACCAGACCCACAACTGGACCAAGCCGTACCCCGGCGACAAGAAGATCTACACGCCGGACGACGTGCCCGGCGCCTACCTCCCGTCCGCGGAGAACGACGGCTGAGCCCGGCCCGCTCGCGCACGGGGACCCCGGCCCTCGCGGCCGGGGTCCCCGTGGGTTCTCCGGCGCGCCGCCGGGATACCCGGACGCCGCGCGCCGGGCGGCCCGCGGTACGTCAAGCTGGCTGCGGAACGTACGAGGACAGGGAGACGTCATGACCGACAAGCCGACCGTGGCCGTGCTGGGCACCGGCATCATGGGCGCCGCGATGGCCCGCAACCTCCTGAAGGCCAGGCACAGCGTCCGCGCGTGGAACCGCACCCGCGCCAAGGCCGAGCCGCTCGCCGCGCACGGCGCCCAGGTCGCGGACACACCGGCCGAGGCCGTCGAGGGCGCCGACGTCGTCCTGACCATGCTGTACGACGGCGCCACCGCCCTGGAGACCCTGCGCGAGGCCGCCGGATCACTGCGCCCCGGGGCCGTCTGGGTGCAGTCGACCACCGCGGGCCTCGACCAGATCCCCGTCCTCGCCGCGTTCGCCGCCGAGCACGGCCTGGTCTTCTACGACGCCCCGGTCCTCGGCACCCGCCAGCCCGCCGAGGCCGGGCAGCTCACCGTCCTGGCCGCGGGGCCCGAGCAGGGCCGGGAGACGGTCACGCCGGTCTTCGACGCGGTCGGCGTCCGCACGGTGTGGACCGGCGACGACGGGTCCACGGCCGCCGCCACCCGGCTCAAGCTGGTCGCCAACAGCTGGGTCCTCGCGGCCACCGCGGCGGCCGGCGAGGTGGTCGCGCTGGCCCAGGGGCTCGGCGTGGACCCGCAGCGCTTCTTCGGCCTGATCGCGGGCGGCCCCCTCGACATGGGCTACCTGCGGGCCAAGGCCGCACTGATCCTCGACGGCGGGCTGACCCCGCCGTCGTTCGCGGTGGACACCGCCGGGAAGGACGCCAGGCTGATCGTCGCCGCCGGCGCGAGCCACGGCGTGCGCCTGGACGTCGCCCAGGCGGCCGCCGAACGCTTCGCCCGTGCCGCCGCTCAGGGGCACGGCGACGAGGACATGGCGGCCGCGTACTTCGCGAGCTTCGAGGACAAGTAGCGGGGCGGCGGGCCGGGCGGGCGCGGAGGCCGGGCCGACGTGACGGGCCCGGTGCCGGAGGAGCACCCTGGAAGCAGCGATTGCGGAGGTGGTCCCATGAACATGATGCAAACCGCTGTGGGATGGCATGTCGAGTTGGAGTTCCTGGAGGACGACACGCACACGCGCGCGGTGGCCCTGGTGCGCCTGGCCGACGGCACCGAGGTACGGGCGCACGGCCACGCGAGCCGGCACGAGTCCGACAGCAACCAGCCCAGAGTCGGCGAGGAGATCGCGGGCGCCCGAGCCCTGAACGAACTGGCCATGCAGCTGCTGTCCAAGGCGCACGGCGAGATCGACGCGCTGTCGGGACGGCATTCGCACCCGATCAACGTGTGAGCGGTGTGCGCGGCGCGCGGGTGCGCGCGGTGGTTACGACAGTGCCGTGCGCACCGCGCGTACCAGTGCCTGCGCCCGCGGGTCCGCCGTCACGCTCTTGCGGAAGCCGTTGGTGACGTAGCCGAAGGCGATGCCCGACCCGGGGTCGGCGAAGCCGAGCGCACCGCCGCGGCCCGGGTGGCCGAAGGAGCCGGGGGAGAGCAGCGGGGACGCGCTGCCGTGCAGCATGTAGCCGAGCCCGAAGCGGGTGGCGACGACCAGCACCCGGTCGGGGCCGGCCGACTGCTCGCCGCGGGCCAGCCGCACGGTCTCCGGCGTGAACAGCCGTCGGCCGCCGTCGACGTCGCCGATCAGGGAGGCGTAGAAGCGGGCCAGGCCGTCGGCGGTGGCGATGCCGTTGGAGGCCGGCAGGGCGGCCGCGCGGTAGGCGGGGTCGTTCTCGTCAGGGAGCGGGTCGATGGCGCCGAACGCCCGGCGGGTCAGCGAGCCGGGGTCGGCGTACGCCTCGGCGACGGCCCGCTTGGGCCGGGTCCGCAGCGCGCCCGCGCTCTGCGGTGCCGGCACCGGCCCGACGCGCCCCACACGTGCCTGCTCCGCCTCCGGCAGCCCGAGCCACAGTCCGGCGCCGATCGGCCCGGCGATCTCGTCCGCGACCCACTCGCCGACGGTCCGTCCGGTCACCCGGCGCACCAGCTCGCCGGTCAGCCAGCTGTACGTCTGCGCGTGGTAGCCGTGGTCGGTGCCCGGCTCCCACACCGGCGCCTGCGCCGCCACGGCGGCCGCGCCGAGGTCGGGGTCGGCGGCCTCCGCGGGCGTGAGCGGCCGGTCCAGCACCGGCACGCCCGCGGAGTGGGCGAGCAGCTGCCGCACCAGCGTCCGCTCCTTGCCGGCCGCCTTGTACTCCGGCCAGTGGTCGCCCACCGGCGCGTCCAGGTCCAGCTCACCGCGCTGGTGCAGGAGCAGCAGGACGGCGGCAGCGACGCCCTTGGTGGCCGAGCGCACGATCTGGGCGGTGCCGTGCTCCCACGGGGCGTCCCCGTCGACGTCCCTGCTACCGCCCCACAGGTCGACGACCCGGTGTCCGTCCCGGTACACGGCGACCGCCGCGCCCCGGTCCCCGAGCAGCTCGAAGTTGCCCGCGAACGCGTCCCTGACCGGCTCGAAGCCCTCCGCCACAGTGCCGTGCACGTCCACGTCCCGATCCCTCCGCCTGCCCATGTGCCGGTGACAGTGAGTGAAACATGGCCGTGCGGTCCCGGATTCCTCGGTACGGCGTGGTCTGCGGCACGTGGCCCGGGGTCAGCCGAGCACGATGGTCACCTCGATGTTCCCGCGGGTGGCGTTCGAGTACGGGCACACCTCGTGGGCGGCGTCCACCAGCTTCGTCGCGACGTCCGCGTCCAGTACCGGGAGCGAGACGCTGAGGGCGACCGCGAGACCGTAGCCGCGCTGCTTGTTGGGGCCGATGCCGACCTTCGCGGCGACCGTGGAGCCGGTCAGGTCGTAGCCCGCGCGGTTGCCGACGAGGATCAGCGCGTTGTGGAAGCAGGCGCTGTAACCCGCCGCGAACAGCTGCTCCGGGTTGGTGCCGTTGCCGTCACCGCCCAGCTCCGGCGGCATCGCGACCTTGAGGTCGATCTGGCCGTCCTGGCTGCTGACATACCCGTCCCGGCCGCCGTGTGCGGTCGCCTCTGCGACATACATGATCTTCGTCGGACGAGAGTCGACGGTGGCGCCTTCGATCACGGCGGGACCTCCCCCAGGGCGGAAACGGTGGTGGGCAACACAAAGGTGTGCAAGCACATCGTGCACAAGGTACCGACCGGTAGGAAGCCCTGTGACCACCAGGGGTGGAAACCGTGGGTGACGGCCGCCGGCCGTCACGACCGCAGGACCGTCCGGCCACGACGGCCGCGCGCGGCCGCCCGGTTACGACGGCCGCAGGGCCGCCCGGCCCGCCCGTTCCGCGAGGTCCCGCAGCTCCTCGCGCAGCCGGGTCACGTCGGCCCCGTCGAGCCCCGTCGTGGTGAGCAGGGCGCCGGGGATGCGCGCCGCGCGCTCCCGCAGCTCCTCCGCGCGCCCGGTGCAACCGACGAGCACCGAGCGCTCGTCCCGCTCCGAGCGCTCCCTGCGCACCAGCCCCGCCCCCTCCAGCCGCTTCAGCAGCGGTGACACCGTGCCGTAGTCGAGCCGGAGCGCCTCCGCCAGTTCCTTCACCGTGATCTCGCCCCGCTCCCACAGGACGAGCAGCACGAGGTACTGCGGGTAGGTGATCCCGAGTTCGTCGAGGAGCGGCCGGTAGGCGGCGGTCACGGCGCGTTGCGCGGCGTACAGCGCGAAGCACAGCTGGTCGTCAAGCCGCGGCGGTCCCGCGGCGGTCCCGGCGTCCTCTTGATGCGTCACGCGCCCATTGTCACGGACGCGGGACGAACCCGAAGGGCAGTTCCAGCCGGTTGGCACGCATCAGGGCGTCGTCGGCCAGGAGTTCGGCGGTGGGCCCGTCGGCGGCGATCGTGCCGTCGCTGAGCACCAGGGAGCGCGGGCACAGCTCCAGGGCGTACGGCAGGTCGTGGGTGACCATCAGGACCGTCACGTCCAGGGAGCGCAGGATGTCGGCGAGTTCGCGCCGGGAGGCCGGGTCGAGGTTGGAGGAGGGCTCGTCCAGGACGAGGATCTCCGGCTCCATGGCGAGCACGGTCGCCACCGCCACCCGGCGGCGCTGCCCGAACGACAGGTGGTGCGGCGGGCGTTCGGCGAAGCCGGCCATGCCGACCTGTTCCAGGGCGGCACGCACGCGTGCCTCCAGTTCCGCGCCCTTCAGCCCGGCCGCCGCCGGCCCGAAGGCCACGTCCTCGCGGACCGTCGGCATGAACAGCTGGTCGTCCGGATCCTGGAAGACGATGCCGACCCGGCGCCTGATCTCCGCCATGTGCCGCGTGCCGACGGGCAGTCCGGCCACCGTCACGGTGCCCGCGCCGCCGCCCAGGATGCCGTTGAGATGCAGCACCAGGGTGGTCTTCCCGGCGCCGTTCGGCCCGAGCAGCGCGACCCGTTCGCCGCGCGCGACGCGGAAGTCCACGCCGAACAGGGCCTGGTGCCCGTCGGGGTAGGCGTAGGCGAGGCCGGAGACCTCCAGGGAAGCCGGAGCAGGGGTCACAGGGCCCATCCCAACAGGCAGACGACGAGAGCGGACAGCGGCAGCGCGAGGGCGTACGACCACTCGGCCCGGGACGCGGTCACCTCGTCGATGACGGGCATCGAACCGGAGTACCCCCGGCTCACCATGGCCAGGTGGACGCGTTCCCCGCGTTCGTAGGAGCGGATGAACAGCGCTCCCGCGGACTTGGCGAGCACGCCCCAGTGGCGTACACCCCGCGCCTCGAAGCCGCGCGACCGGCGGGCGATCCGCATCCGGCGCATCTCGTCGGTGATGACGTCGCCGTAGCGGATCATGAAGGAGGCGATCTGGACGAGCAGGGGCGGCAGCCGCAGCCGCTCCAGCCCGAGGAGCAGTTCGCGCAGCTCCGTGGTGGCGGCCAGCAGGACGGAGGTCGCGACCCCCAGCGTGCCTTTGACCAGAACGTTCCAGGCGCCCCAGAGGCCGTTCACGCTGAGCGAGAGGCCCAGCACGTCGGTCCGCCCGCCCCCCGCGACGAACGGCATCAGCACCGCGAAGGCGACGAACGGCACCTCGATCAGCAGCCGCCCCAGCAGGAAGCCGGCGGGCACGCGCGCGTGGTGCGCGACGACCGCGAGCAGCACGGCGTACAGCGCGAACGCCCACATCGCCGTGCGCGGGGTCGAGACCACGACGACCACGAAGGCGAAGGCGGCGGCGAGCTTGGTGTGCGGCGGGAGCGCGTGCACGCGCGAGTGCGCGTGCCGGTAGAGCCGGTGCGTGTGCCCGGCACCCACGTCAGCGCACCTGCGAAGGGACGCCGGTACGGCGCCTGCGCACCGCCCAGAACACGGCGCTGCCCGCGATCACGGTCGTACCGACCCCGATCACGCCCGCGAGACCCCCGGAGAGCCGGGCGTCGGAGACGTCCTCGACGCCGTAGTCGGCGAGCGGGGAGCCGGCCGACGCGTGCTCCTTCGTCTGCGTGTCGATGCCGTGGTCGTGGGCGACCTTCTCCAGGCCGTCGGGGCTGGCGGAGGCGTAGTGGCTGACGAAGCCGGCGAGCACCAGGGAGGCCGCCAGGCCGCTGAGCCACAGCGCGCGGCGGGAGGTGCGCGCCGCCACGGGCGCGGCCGGCTCCGGCGCGTCCACCAGGTCGCCGTTCACCCGCAGCTTCAGCCCCTGTCGCAGCCCGCGCGCCCCGTACACCAGGTCGGGGCGTACGGCGATCACCGCGCCGACCGTCAGCGCGGTGATCGCGGCCTCGCCGAAGCCGATGAGGACGTGCACGCCGACCATCGCGCCGGCCACCTTGCCGAGGGCGACGTCGGTGGTGCCGCCGACCGCGTAGAGGAGGGTGAAGGCGCCGGCCGCGACGGGCACGGAGAGCAGGGCGGCGACGAAGGCGGCGCCGGTCACCGACCGCCGGGAGCGGGGCAGGACCTTCACCAGGCCGCGGAAGACGGCGTACGCGACCAGGGTGGTCACGACCGCCATGTCGGTGATGTTGACGCCGAGCGCGGTCAGCCCGCCGTCCGCGAACAGGATGCCCTGCATGAGGAGGACCACGGACACGCACAGGACGCCCGTGCAGGGGCCGACGAGTATCGCGGCGAGCGCCCCGCCCAGCAGATGGCCGCTTGTTCCGGCCGCGACGGGGAAGTTGAGCATCTGTACGGCGAAGATGAACGCCGCCACCAGCCCGGCCAGCGGCGCGGCACGCTCTCCTCCACGCTCGGCTTCGCTCGCGCGGGAGGTGCCCCCCAGTTCACGGCGGGCGCCGCGCAGGCTGACCGCGAGGGCGCCGGCCGCCAGCACGGCGGTGGCCGCGGAGGTGGGGGCGTCGATGAATCCGTCAGGTACGTGCACGGTCCGATTTTAGAGTTGTATTGCGAAGCTTTTGCAAGAGAGAGAAGGTTGTCACATGCGGAACCGCCCACCGGTGGCACCCGTCCCCACAGGCGCATTACGGAAAATGTGCGACATTGGATAGGGAAGCGGATGCACAGCTTTCGCACAGATCACGGAGCGTAAAGGGCAGTCCGATGTCTGTAGTCGAGCAGTATGCGCGAGCCCACATCGTCACGGACGAGGACGCGCGAGACGATCCGGGCGCGGTGCCCGTCGTCCTGCGTTACGACCCCGACGCCGATCCGAGGACGGTACAGGTCGGTCTGCCCGGCACGGACGAGTGGACGTTCTCGCGCTCGCTGCTGGAACAGGGCCTCAGGGCGCCGGCGGAGAGCGGCGACGTACGGGTCTGGCCGCTGGGCCGGGTCCAGGCCGTGGTGGAGTTCCACTCCGACCACGGCACGTCGGTGGTGCAGTTCGAGTCGAAGGCACTGCTGCGCTTCCTCAGGCGCACCTACATGGCGACCCCTGTGGCCGGCTGAGCCGCGCCCGCCGGGGGCCGGTCGACCGGCGCCCGCGGGTGGTCACAGAGACGCGCCCAGCTTCAGCAGCGCCGCCACGATCGGTCCCGCCGTGTCGCCGCCGTGGCCGCCCGCCTGGACCACGCCCGCGGCCGCGAAGTCGCCGCAGTACGCGGTGAACCAGCCGTTGGGCTTCTTCTGGCCGTCGACCTCCGCCGAGCCCGTCTTGGCGCCGCAGCTCGAACTCAGGCCCGACATCGCCTTGGCGGCCGTGCCGTACCCCGCCGTGTACTGCATGACCTCCTTCAGCTGCGCCTGCGTCTTCGCGGACATGGTGCGCGAGGCCTTCGCGATCGTCCGGTGGTCGACACCCGGGTCGACCAGGTACGGCTGGTGGAAGGAGCCGGTGTCCACCGTGGCCGACACCGACGCCATGTTCAGCGGGTTCATGCGCACCCCGCCCTGCCCGATCAGCGAGGCGCCCATCTGCGCGCCGCTCTGCACCGGGACGGAGCCGTCGAAGGTCGGGACGCCGATCGCCCAGTTGTTCATGCCGAGGCCGTAGACCTGCTGGGCCTCCGTCGTCAGGTCGCTGGCGGAGAGCTTGGGCGCGAAATCGATGAAGGCGTTGTTGCAGGAGGCGCCGAAGCTCAGCTTGAACGTGCCCTGCTTGATCTCGGAGTCGTCGTCGTTGTGGAACGTCCACCCGGCGAGCTTGTACGTCTTCGGGCAGGGGTGCGAGGCGTCCGGGGTGATGAGCCCCTTCTCGAACAGCATGGTCGACGTGACGATCTTCATCGTGGAGCCCGGCGCCAGGGAGCCCTGGAAGGCCACGTTGAAGCCGTGGCTGGAGTTGGCGACGGCGAGGACCTCACCGGTCGACGGGCGCATCATCACGACCGAGGCGTTCTTCTGCGTGGTGACCTGCTTCTCGGCGGCCGCCTGGAGGGTCGGGCTGAGCGTGGTCTTCACGGTGCCCGGCGTGCCCTTGCTGAGCTCCAGGAGCGTCTTGTCGGACAGCTGCGCCTTCTCGGACGCCGCGCCGCGCACCACGCGCAGTTCGACGCCCGCCTTGCCGCCGGCCTTCTTGCCGAACTTCTCCCGCAGCCCGTCGAGGACCGTGCCCAGCGACGGGTACTTGGCGGTGGTGATCTCCCCGCCGTCCCGGTCCAGGGCCTTGATCGGCGGGGTGCCGGACTCGCCGGTGACCAGGGTGTCGCCGTCCGCGAGGTCCGGGTGGACGACGGCGGCGTGCCAGTTCACCACCGGCTTGCCGTCGCTGGTCCGCCGGATCACGGTGAACGCGGAGTCGTACGACAGCGGCTTGCTGACGCCCTTGTACGACACGGTCGCCTTGACGGAGAACGGGACCTTGCCGCCGGTACGGGTGCCTTCGGTGAGGGTGACGCCCGTGACGTGGGCGTCCTTGGTGTAGCCGGTGAGGAGCTTGATGCACGCCTTGCTGTCGTCCGTGACGGCGGCGGCCCGGGCGACCTTGCCCTGCTGCCAGGACGACAGGAAGGTGCGCGCGGTCGTCTGCACCTCGGTGGCGGACAGCGGGCCGGTCTTGACGGGCTTGTGGTCGGCCGTCCTCGCCGTCGACGCGTCGGCGGCCCCGCCGCCGTACAGCGCGTAGAGGCCGAGGCCCGCGCCGCCGACGACGACGGCGATCATCCCGCCGACGACGGCGGGTCTGTGCTTCCGTCGCTCGGCGACGCGCCTTCTCTTGCCCACTGGTCAGTTCCTCCGCGCATTCCCCAGGGTCCCCGCCGCCCCGTAGCCCTCACGCTCCCCAACGACGGCACCAGCCTAGAGTCCCGGCCTGTGGGGGTGACGTCAGCCTCCGATCCGTAGCACGCTTGCGACAATCGGACCGGCCGCGTCGATGCCGTGGCCGCCGTCCTGGGTCATGGCCGCGGCCGCCACGTCGTTGCGGTAGCCGGCGAACCAGCTGTTCGACTTGGACTGGCCGTCGACCTCCGCCGAGCCCGTCTTGGCGCCGATGCTGCCGCTCAGCCCGCGCATCACACCAGCCGCGGTGCCGCTGGTCGCGGTGCGGTTCATCATGGCGCGCAGCTGGCCGACCGTGGACGGCGACAGGCCCTTCGCGGTGGCCAGTTCCCGGCCGTCCAGCTTCTGCGGGACGAGCACCGGCTGCCGGAAGGTTCCCGTCGTCGCGGTCGCCGCGACCGACGCCATGTTCAGCGGGGACATCTGCACCTGGCCCTGGCCGATCAGGTTGGCCGCGGTGTCCGGGCCGCCGGAGGCGGGGACCCGGCCGTCGAACGTCGGGATGCCCACCTTCCAGTTGTTCTTCCCGAGCCCGAACCGGTCCTCGGCCTCCTTGGTGAGCGAGTCGACCTGGACCGAGTCCGCGTACTTCACGAAGGCCGTGTTGCAGGAGCGCGCGAAGCTGTCGGAGAGGGTGGCCTGCTCGTCCGGCTGGAGTCCCTTGAGGTTGCTGAACGTCTGGCTCTGCCAGGTCGCGGTCGGCGGGCAGGGCGCCGGGCCGTTCGCCGTCGTCAGGCCGGTGTCGATGAGGGTGGCCGCGCTGATGATCTTCATGGTGGAGCCGGGCGCCAGCTCGCCGAGGAAGGCCGCGTTGAAGCCGTCCGCACGGTGGTTGGCGACCGCCAGCACCTCACCGGTGCTGGGCTTGACGGCCACCACCGACGACTCGGCGTACTTCGTCACCGCGGTCTCGGCGGCGGCCTGCACGCGCGCGTCGAGCGTCGTGCGCAGCTTGCCCGCCTTCCCCTCCGTGAGGGTCAGCAGCGTGGTGTCGGCGGACTCCTCGGACGCGTGCTGGATGACCAGCTCCACGCCGGGGGTGCCGCCCGCCTTGTCGCCGTACCGGCTGCGCAGCTCGTCCAGGATCGGGCCCAGGGACGGGTACTTGTCCTTGGTGAGGACCTGGCCGTTGCGGTCCACGGCCTCGATGGGCGGGCTGGCCGCCTCGCCGGTGGACAGGGTGTCGCCGCGCTTCAGCTCCGGGTGGACCACCGACGGGTCCCAGTCGACCAGGGCGCGGTGCGTGGTCTCGCCGCGCACGATCGTCAGCCGGCTCCGGTAGGCGAGCGGCTTCGACTTCCCGCCGTAGGACACGGTCGCCCGCACGCTGTACGGCACGGTGGCGCCGGTCGCCTTGCCCGGCGTGATGTGCACGTCCTTGATGTGCGCCACGTCGCTGAAGGAGGTGAGCACGGGCTCGGCGTCGGCGGAGTCGTTCGTGTACGACGCCGCGGTGGCCGACCGGCCCGTCTCCCAGGCCGCGAAGAACTTCTGCGTGGTGTCCTTGATCTCGTCCTTCGTCGGCGGCCCGGTCCGCACGGCCGGTGCGGTGTCACCGTGCAGCGTCGCCAGAACGTTGTAGGCGCCGTACCCGCCGCCGCCCAGCACGGCTGCGCAGACGCCGCCGATCAGGGCGCCCTTGACCCCCTTGCGCATGGTGCGAAAGTCCCTCCCCGTGGGCTTTTGCGCGTTTTGTGAACGCGTTCAAAAGCTGGTTGTGACTCGCACTGTAGGTCGTTGTGGGGCCCCTGTGGCAGGCGTTGACCGATTGTTGGCCGAACTGTTGGCCGAACGGAGATCAGGGATGTGGTTCACACGCAAGTGTCGGGCCACATACGTGAACGCCAGGAGTCGATGAAGTCCCGACGCGAGGGCCCGCCATGGCGCCGACCAGCTGCGGCAACCGCTCAGCCTGCTCCGGGGTGGGTGCGGCGGCCGGCGTCGCCCAGAGGCGTTTCTCGGCCGGTCCTCGGGCGCCGGAGACCGGCCTCTCCAGCACGGTCACCCAGGGCAGCACCACCTTCTTGCCAGGCGTTTGGTGGCGCCGGTCCAGGCCCGCCGGTGGAGCCGGCGGGCGAGCGAGGTGCCCAGGTAGCGGACGGCGCCGGGCTGGATGGCCCGGCCGATCCGGTGCCGCGCGCCACGGGCGGCCATCGCCCTGCGGCGCGCGGTCTGATCCAGCAGGGAGGACCCGGCGAACTGCCCCTCGTCCGGGTCCTCGGTGAAGTGGCCGAAGTGCCTGCGCTGTTCCTCGCTCAGAAAGCCGGTGGGCACCGCCCGCTCCTTGCTCGTCGGCGTGATTCGCGCGCGACGGTGTCAGGGGGGCGAGGCCGGGGTGGGTGCGGCCGGGCGCTTCGGCGGTGCCGGGCCGCCCCGTGGTCACAGAGTGTGGGACAGACGGTCGGTGAGCAGCCGGGTGAAGCGGGCCGGGTCCGGCAGGTCGCCCCCTTCGGCGAGCAGCGCGCCGCCGTAGATCAGCTCGGCGACCTCCGCCAGTGCGGGGTCGTCAGCGCCTGCGTCGTGTGCCGTGCGCAGGGCGGTGATCAGTGGGTGTGCGGGGTTGAGTTCCAGAATCCGCTTGACCGGGGGTATCTGCTGGCCCATCGCCCGGTACATCTTCTCCAGGGTTGGCGTCATGTCGTGGGCGTCGCCGACGATGCAGGCCGCCGAGGTCGTCAGGCGTGAGGACAGGCGGACCTGCTTGACCTGGTCGGACAGGGTGGTGGTCAGCCACGGCAGCAGGGCGGCGAAGTCCTGCTCGCGCCGGGCCTTGTCGGGGTCGGTGTCCTGGTCGTCGTCGGCGGACTCTCCGAGATCGACCTGGCCCTTGGCGATGGACTGCAGACGGCGGCCGTCGAAGGCCGGGATCTGGTCCACCCACACCTCGTCGACGGGGTCGGTGAGGATGAGGACCTCATAGCCCTTGGCGGCGAAGGCCTCCATGTGCGGGGAGTTCTCGACCATCGTGCGGCTCTCGCCGGTGAGGTAGTAGATGGTGTCCTGACCGTCCTTCATGCGCTCGACGTACTCGCGCAGCGTGGTGGTCTTCTCCGGGTCGTGGGTGGAGGCGGCCGACACCAGCTCCAGCAGGGCCTCCCTGTTGTCCGTGTCCTCGACCAGGCCTTCCTTCAGCGCCCGGCCGAACTGTGCCCACACCTTGGCGTAGCGCTCGGCGTCCTTGGACTGCATGTCCTTGATGGCGCCGAGGACCTTCTTGACCAGGCGCCGGCGTACGCCACGGATCTGCCGGTCCTGCTGGAGGATCTCGCGGGAGACGTTCAGCGACAGGTCGTGGGCGTCCACGACGCCCTTGACGAAGCGCAGGTAGTTGGGCATGAGCGCTTCGCAGTCGTCCATGATGAACACCCGCTTGACATACAGCTGCACGCCGGGCCTGGTCTCACGGGAGAACAGGTCGAAGGGTGCCTGCGAGGGGATGAACAGCAGCGCCTCGTACTCGAAGGTGCCCTCGGCGCGCATGTGGATCGTGTCGGCCGGGGGCAGCCAGTCGTGGCTGATCTGCTGGTAGAACTCGTTGTACTCGTCCTCGGTCACCTCGCTGCGCGGCCGGGCCCACAGCGCCTTCATCGAGTTGAGCGTGTCGATGTCGGAGATGGTCTCGCCCTCGGCGTCGGTGCGCTCGGTGGCCATCCGGATCGGCCAACGGATGAAGTCCGAGTACCGCTTGACGATCTGGCGGATCTTCGACTCGGACAGGTAGTCGGCGAGTCCGTCCTCGCTGTCGGCGGGCTTGAGGTGCAGGGTGACCGAGGTGCCCACGGGCAGGCCGTCGACGTTCTGGAGGTCGTAGGTGCCCTCGCCGTCGGACTCCCACCGGGTGCCGGAGTCGGTGCCGGCCCGCCGGGTGCGCAGGGTGACCTTGTCGGCGACCATGAACGCCGAGTAGAAGCCGACGCCGAACTGCCCGATCAGGCTCTCTGCGGTGGCGGCGTCCTTGGACTCCTTGATCTTCTCCAGCAGGCCGGCGGTGCCGGACTTGGCGATCGTGCCGATCAGCTCCACGAGATCGTCCCGGGTCATGCCGATCCCGTTGTCACGGACGGTCAGTGTGCGGGCGTCCTTGTCGACCTCCAGCGAGATGTGCAGGTCGGTGGAGTCGGCCTCGACGAGGCTGGAGTCGGTCAGTGACTCCAGCCGCAGCTTGTCCAGGGCATCGGAGGCGTTCGAGATCAGCTCACGCAGGAAGATGTCCTTGTTCGAGTAGATCGAGTGAATCACCAGTCGGAGCAACTGGCGGGTCTCGGCCTGAAATTCCAGCGTCTCGACACTGCTACCCATGTGGGTCTCTTTCTGTGGGAACGTCATGAACGGACTTGGACTCGGGCCGGGACGGATCGTTGCCCGCCGTCGGCATGGTCCGGGGCGGGCCGGACTGCACCCGCTTCTGTGACTCTCCGCGGTGGGAATCAGTCATCGTCAGCTGCTGTCGTCGTGAGCCGGTCCTCAAGGGCGTCCAGGCATTCGACGAGGTCGGTGTGGTGGGCATCGAGGTAGGGGCGCATGCCGGTCAGGGGGGCAATGAGCTCGGCGGCGTCGGTGGCGCCGAGGGCGGCATGCAGGGCGGCCTGGGCCGAGCGCGCTTCGGGCGCGAGGTGGGCGAGGGCGGTGATGTGTCCGGCGACGCGGCGCAGGTCGGCGGCGTTGGCACGGGCCCAGGTGGCGGTGGCGCGTTCGGCGGCCCTGGCCTGGCGGGTGGCCGTCACGCGCTGCTCGCCGGTGGTGCCGACGGCGCCGGGGCGGCCGCGCAGATAGCGGCGTTCGGCGGCCTGGCGGCTGGCGACGCCGAGGGGGCGGGCGAGGTCGGCCCAGCTGGCGCCCGCGTCGCGGGCGGTTTCGATCAGGCCGGTCTCCCAGCCGGCGAGCCGCTCGCGCACCTGCCGCAGCAGCATCAGGGAGGCCAGCGCCTGCTCGGGACCGGGGCCGACGGCGTCGGGGGTCTCGTGCTGGGCATCGCGCAAGGCGTCGTCTATGGCGGCAAGGGCCGCAGCGGCGGCGAGAAAGGACGCCGGGCTGTGGGCGTCAGTGCTGGTCGGGGTCGGCTGGTCGGCCGGGGGCAACGGGCACCTCCCTCTGTCGTCATCACTTGGACGACACCATGTTTGTCATCCATTGGATGACATGTTACAACGGTGTCAGTGAGGCGCATTGGCAGCAACTGCCCGAACTTCCTGGAGGTGTTTTCCGATGTTGATGCGCACCGACCCCTTCCGTGAGCTGGACCGGCTGGCCCAGCAGCTGATGGGCCCGGGCACCTGGTCGAGGCCGTCCCCGATGCCGATGGACGCCTACCGCGAGGACGGCCAGTACGTGGTGGCCTTCGACATCCCCGGTGTCAGCGCGGACGCGATCGACATCGACGTCGAACGCAACATGCTGACCGTCAAGGCCGAGCGCCGGCCCGTGACGAAGGCCGACAACGTGCAGATGGAGTTGTCGGAACGGCCGCTGGGAGTCTTCTCCCGCCAGATCGTGCTGGCCGACACGCTGGACACCGAGCACATCCAGGCCGACTACGAGGCGGGCGTGCTCACCCTGCGCATCCCGATCGCCGAGCGCGCCAAGCCCCGCAAGATCTCCATCGGCGTCGGACCGGGCCGCAAGGAGATCTCCGGCTGAGCCGGACAGACGAGGGCTGACCAGCGGCGGAGGACGGGTATCTGATGTCCCCCTCGCCCGTCCTCCGCGCCCCGTGGACCTGAGGAAGGGTGGCGGCCGACGTGACTGTGCGGCGCGAAGCGTTCCTCAATCACGTGAAGGAACGCGGCGGATATGGCACTTTGCAGGAGACCGAACGCGCGGCCCGCGTGGTGCTCGCCCTGCTGGGCGCACACCTGGTCGGCCAGGTACGTGCCCAGCTGGCGGCGCGTCTGCCGGAAGGCTTCGCCCTGATCCTGCTCAACCCGCTGCAGAGCGCCGAGCCGCTGCCCCCGGAGCGGTTCGTGCGGGCGACCGCGGCCTGGATCGAGGGCGCGACCGAACAGACCGCGGCCTGGGACGTCAGCGCCGTCCTGTCCACGGTCGCCGACGCCGCCGGAGACGACCTCCTCAAGGCGATCCTGCTCCAGCTCCCCGTGGGCTACGACCTCCTCTTCGGCCGCCCCCAGCCCACCTGACCACCCACCCCCGGTGGCCGCACACCGGCCACCACGACCCTGGTGACAGAAAGGCAACCACCGCAGTGATGTCCGACCAGAGCGCGCCGCTCCAGCAGCCCTACGGGAGGGCCTACGAGCACCTGCTGGAAAAGGTCCGCTACGCAGGCGCCTACCCCACCGTCGAGAAGGCCGAGGAGGCCGTCCGCCTCGTCCTCGCGGGACTGGGACGCCAGCTGACCGGCGACGAACGCGTCGAACTGGCCGCTCGCCTGCCCCTCGAAGCCGCACGCATCCTCACCGGCCAGATCCCCGACACCCAGCCGCTGGGCGGCTGGGCCTTCGTCAAGGACCTCGCCGCCCGCACCGGCGCCTCCCAGGCCACCACCCGCTGGGACACCGGATCCGTCTTCTCGGCCGTCGCGGCCTACGCCGGTCCCGACCTGCTGACCCGCATCCTGCGCCGGCTCCCCTCCGGCTACGCGCTGCTGTTCGGGCGCGCCGAACTCACCCCTGCCGCATAGCCGGAGACGTGCGTGCCCGAGGCGGGCAGCGACGACCATCGCGTCGCTGTCCGCCCCGCGCCTCGGGGCCCGCGAGGTGACCGCCGTCGCCCGCTCGCCGGCGCGCACCGACGAGTCGGCAACGCCCGGCCGAGCGCATCAGGTCCGGTAAGAACCCGGCGTCAGGGCCGCTCCTCAGCCGGGGGGTTCAGGTCGTGGGGCGGGAGGCGGACCGCGAGGAGGGTGCTGTCGTCGTTACCGCCATGGGCCAGGCCGGCGACGGGCTCGTCACAGAAGACCGCCAGCGGTTCGCGGGGCAGGGCTGCGACGCCGGGGGGCGGGCGCAGGCCCGTCACCGGCCGCTCCGGGCCGGGACGCACCGCCCGCTGGGGGAGCGACCGGAAGGGCCGGACTTCTCTGCCCGCCGCCACACGGTGGGCAGACACAGGCAGTCAGCAGGCTGAGCGGAATTCCCCGAGTGAGCGTTCGGGGAGGCAGAGACACCCCCTGCCGGAAGTCTCCAGGAGGGGGTTTGAGGGTCTGACCCGCGCGCGCCCTGCCTCCCCGGCGCCTCCCTGGTCGCTCCCCCGCGTGAACAGGACGCGCGCAGGGTCCTTGGGGCGCCCACGACCCGGACCACTGTTGCCGACAGCACCCGTACCGACTCCGGCCAGGCCGGGACCGGGCGACCGGCGACGGCCAACGGCGACCGGCGACGGCAGTTGCGCCGCGATGCTCATGACGGGGCGACTGCGGGGTGGCGCCGGCTAGACCCAGGTGTCCAGCCACATCCGCGACCGCCAGCTGTCGATGGGGATCGCCGTGCCCGTGTACAGCGGCCAGAAGTAGATGAAGTTCCACACGATCAGCAGCACCAGGACGCCCGCACCCGACGCGCCGACCAGCCGGCGGGTGTCGCTGGAGCCCGGCGGGCCGATGATCGCGCCGATCATCATCGCCACCGCGAGACACAGGAACGGCACGAAGACGACGGCGTAGAAGAGGAAGATCGTGCGCTCCTGGTACATGAACCAGGGCAGGTAACCGGCCGCGATGCCGCACGCGATGGCGCCGGCCCGCCAGTCGCGGCGGAACGCCCACCGCCACAGGACGTAGGCGATCGCGAAGCAGGCCGCCCACCACAGCAGCGGGGTGCCGATCGCGAGCACCTCACGGGCGCACTTCTGGCCGGCGTCCGCCGGGCAGCCGTCCACGCCCGGGGACGGCGACTCGTAGTAGTACGACACCGGGCGGCCCAGCACCAGCCAGGACCACGGGTTCGACATGTACGTGTGCGGCGAGGACAGGCCGATGTGGAAGAGATAGACCTCGTGCTCGTAGTGCCACAGACTGCGCAGCCAGTCCGGCAGGAACGTCCAGTTCCCGCCCTTGCCGGCGGTGGCCGCCCAGTTGCGGAAGTAGCCGCCGCTGCCGTCGGTGGGGGAGAGGATCCAGCCGATCCAGGAGACCAGGTAGACGGCGATCGCCACCGGGACGGTCGCCAGGAACGTGATCCCCGTGTCGCGCGCCAGGACCGCCCTGTACGGGTGCCGGGCACCGGCCACCCTGCGCGCGCCGACGTCCCACAACAGCGCCATCAGGCAGAACGCGGCCAGGATGTAGAGGCCGTTCCACTTGGTGCCGATCGCGAGGCCGAGCAGTACCCCCGCCGCCCAGCGCCAGGGACGCCACCCGAACCGGAAACCGTCGGCCACGTCCGCGTCCGGCCGGACCCGGCCGTCGGCGTCCGCCGGCAGCGCCGCCGCCAGCTTCGCCCGCGCCCGGTCCCGGTCGACGACCAGGCAGCCGAACGCGGCCAGCACGAAGAACATCAGCACCCCGTCGAGCAGCGAGGTGCGGCTCATCACGAAGTGCAGACCGTCCA
Organism: Streptomyces sp. NPDC086777; assembly: GCF_040702065.1. Taxonomy (NCBI): domain Bacteria; kingdom Bacillati; phylum Actinomycetota; class Actinomycetes; order Kitasatosporales; family Streptomycetaceae; genus Streptomyces; species Streptomyces sp. NPDC086777. The sequence continues at coordinate 222,522 of NZ_JBFBJI010000009.1, forward strand.
CCGCCATCAGCGCGCCGGCCAGGCAGCCCAGGAAGGTGGACCGGAACATCCGGCGGCCGATCCGGCACAGCAGCAGCACGCTCAGCGTGCCGAGCAGCGCCGTCATGAACCGCCAGCCGAACGGGTTGAAGCCGAAGATCAGCTCCCCGAGCCCGATGACGTACTTGCCGACCGGCGGGTGCACGACGTACGCCGCGTCCACGGGGATGCCGACGTGCCCCGCCTTCTGCAGGATCAGGTCGTTGGCGTTCTTGTCCCAGTTGACCTCGAAACCGCGGTGGACGAGCGCCCACGCGTCCTTCGCGTAGTACGTCTCGTCGAATATCACCGCCTTGGGGCTGCCCAGGTTCCAGAACCGCAGCAGACCCGCCAGCAGCGTCACCAGCAGCGGACCGCCCCAGCCCGACCAGCGCGTGATCCGCCCGGCGAGCACCGGAGGCACCCCCAGGGCGAGCCACAGCCGGGGGCTGGGCTCCGCGTACGGCGGCACCAGACGGTCGACGACACCGGCGTGCGCCCCGGAACCCGCGGCGCCTCTGTCACCGGAGGTGTGCGCCGTGCGCGCCGGGCTCGCCGGGTAGCCGAACCGGTGCAGCCGCTGCTGCCACGTCGGCCGCTCGTCGAGCACTGCCTGGCCCTGCCGGGTGTCCGAGGAGGACGCGGTACTGGTCACCGCGCCATCGTAGGGAACCGTTCTGTGTGAGTCCCGTGCAATGGGGCTTCACGGTGGGTTCCTTTGCGTTCACCGCCCCGGGGGTCCGCCGGGGACGGCGCTGTCGGTGGCGGCTGCGAGGATGGAGGGGTGACTGGAACCCTTGTCCTCGCAGGCACCCCCATCGGCGACGTCGCGGACGCGCCGCCCCGGCTGGCCGCCGAGCTGACCGGCGCCGACGTGATCGCGGCCGAGGACACGCGGCGGCTGAGGTGGCTCACCCAGGCGCTGGGGGTGACGCCCAAGGGGCGGGTGGTGTCGTACTTCGAGGGCAACGAGGCCGCCCGTACACCGGAGCTGGTCGAGGAACTCGCCGGCGGCGCGCGCGTGCTGCTCGTGACCGACGCCGGGATGCCGTCCGTCTCCGACCCCGGCTACCGGCTGGTCGCGGCCGCCGTGGAGAAGGACATCCGGGTCACGGCCGTGCCGGGGCCGTCCGCCGTGCTCACCGCGCTCGCGCTGTCCGGGCTTCCCGTCGACCGGTTCTGCTTCGAGGGGTTCCTGCCGCGCAAGGCCGGCGAGCGCCGCTCGCGGCTCCAGGAGGCCGCCGAGGAGCGCCGCACCCTCGTCTACTTCGAGGCCCCGCACCGCCTGGACGACACCCTCGCGGCCATGGCCGAGGTCTTCGGCGCCGAGCGGCGGGCCGCCGTCTGCCGCGAGCTGACCAAGACGTACGAGGAGGTGCGGCGCGGGCCGCTGGCCGAGCTGGCGGCGTGGGCCGCCGAGGGGGTGCGCGGCGAGATCACCGTCGTCGTCGAGGGCGCGCCCGAGCGGGGGCCGGAGGATCTGGACGCCGAGGAGCTGGTGCGGCGGGTGCGGGTGCGGGAGGAGGCCGGGGAGCGCCGCAAAGAGGCGATCGCGGCGGTGGCGCTGGCCGCGGGGATTCCCAAGCGGGTGGTGTTCGACGCCGTGGTCGCGGCGAAGCGCTCCGCCGAGTGAGAGCCGGGTTTTCCGGGAGCGCCGTCGTGGTTGCTCCTGCGCAGCCTTCCGCGGGTGGTGGACGGCTGGTCGCGCCGTTCCCCGCGCCCCTTTCGGGGCGCCTCGGGACCCGGGTTTCGAAGGGGGCGCACCTTGATCTCCGAGCGGGTCGCTCCTCTTCTGAGCGTGCGCCTCTGACCTGCGGTGATATGTCCTCTGAGCGGGGTGCATCTCCTCTGAGCGCGCGCCCCACGGGACGGTAAAGCAAGGGCGGGAAACGCAAAGCCCAGCCCTGTGCGGTGCGGCCCGTTTGGCAAGCAGGCTCCAAATCGCCTCCAACACTCGGCAGGCCTGTCGCATTCGCGTGGGTGAAGGCGTCCACTGGTCGTGAGGGACGCACCCGTCCCTCACCCCTATGGGATTCCGGGGGGAATCCCCGTGTCGGGGGTGCGTGCTTGTCCAAGCGGACAAGAGGAGCTGGCATGAGTGAGATCGCAGGGCAGACCGGCCTCCGCGGTGCGGCCACAGCCGTCGTCCATGAGTCGTATTCCTTCGCCTGCATGCGATGCGGGCACGGCTGGGAGCAGTCGTACGAGATAGAGCACCACACGGACGCCGACAATCACGAGTTCGTCAGGTACGTGGCGAACGGCCGGGTCGTCCCGTCACCGCTGAGCAGGCCGTCGTGCCAGAACTGCGACGGGCAGGTCCTGCGGATCATGCGCGCGGGGCAGGTCTCGTCGGTGCGGAACGCCGCGCAGCGCTCGCACCCGCCGGTGGCGCGGGACCGGTCCGCCGGACCGGACGGCGCGGAGACCGGCGCGGCCGGGACGGAGACGCCCGCCGAGGTCGGGGCGGTGCACCACTGGCACCTGTCGGATCTCCTGCATCCCTTCCAGCGCAAGGCGAGCTGACCCGGGCGCGGGAACGGCGGGGCATGCCCCTTTCGTAGGATCGGGGCATGCCTTCGAACGCCTCCGGTACGGCTGCCCGTACGGCCGACAAGAACGTGGCGCCGCCGCTCCCGGAACCCCTCCGGGTGCCCGTCGCCGACTCCCACACCCACCTCGACATGCAGTCCGGCACGGTCGAGGAGGGCCTCGCGAAGGCCGCGTCGGTGGGTGTCGCGACCGTCGTCCAGGTCGGCTGCGACATCAAGGGCTCGCGGTGGGCGGCCGACACCGCGGCCGCGCACGCGAACGTCCACGCGACCGTGGCGCTGCACCCCAACGAGGCCCCGCGGATCGTGCACGGGGACCCCGAGGGCTGGTCCAGGCAGGGCGCCCGCGCCGGGGGCGGGGACGCCGCGCTCGACGAGGCGCTCGCCGAGATCGACCGGCTGGCCGGGCTGCCGCAGGTCAAGGGCGTCGGCGAGACCGGGCTCGACCACTTCCGCACCGGGCCCGGGGGCAAGGCCGCCCAGGAGCGCTCCTTCCGTGCCCACATCGAGATCGCCAAGCGGCACGGGAAGGCCCTCGTCATCCACGACCGCGACGCCCACGCCGACGTGCTGCGGGTCCTCAAGGAGGAGGGCGCCCCCGAGCGGACGGTGTTCCACTGCTACTCCGGGGACGCCGTGATGGCCGAGGAGTGCGCCCGCGAGGGCTACTTCATGTCCTTCGCCGGCAACGTCACCTTCAAGAACGCCCAGAACCTGCGGGACGCGGTGGCGGTGGCCCCCCTGGAACTGCTCCTGGTGGAGACCGACGCGCCCTTCCTGACCCCCGTGCCGTACCGCGGACGGCCCAACGCCCCGTATCTCATTCCGGTCACGGTGCGCGCGATGGCCGCCGTGCGGGGCATCGACGAGGACGCGCTGGCGACGGCCCTGGGCGCGAACACGGCCCGCGCTTTCGACTACTGAGCGTGCATGGATCGTAACTGGCGCATAACGTTCGCCCGGGCGTGCCTCTGGTCCGCACGCGACCCTGTGTAGTCGCGCCGCTTTGGAGAGTGACGAACGCTCCGCTAGGTTCTGGGGGCCCGATCCGGACCCGTCTGGCCCTCTGGAGCGTGTCGGCGTGAGCACATCGCAGTACGAGACGTCTGGGGCGTACGACCCCTACGGCGCGCCCGGAGTGCACGGCGCGCAGGAGATGCACGGCGCGCACGACGCCGGAGTGCCGGCCTACGGCACGGCGTACGGGGACGACACCTATCAGCCGGCCTACGAGGCGGCGGCGCAGGTCGTGCAGGCGCACGCCGACGAGCAGGTGCTCCCGCTGCGGGGCGAGCGGCGGGCGGCGGAGGCGCGGGAGGCCGGTGAGCGCGCCGGCGCGGGGCGACGCGCCGCGCGCCGGCGCAAGGCGCGGTACTCCAGGCGCCCCGAGTCCGCCGTACGCCGGCTGCTGCCGCAGGCGCTCGTCGTCGCGTTCCTGGCGGGCGGCACCACCGCGTTCCTCGCCAAGGACAAGGCGATCGAGCTGACCGTCGACGGCAAGCCGCGCACCCTGCACACGTTCGCCGACGACGTGACCGGACTGCTGGCCGAGGAGGGCGTACCGGTCGGCGCGCACGACGTGGTCGCCCCCGCCGCCGGTACCGCCCTGGCCAGCGGCGACGAGGTCGCCGTGCGCTACGGCCGCCCCGTGCGGCTCACGCTGGACGGCCAGCGGCGCGAGGTGTGGACGACGGCCCGCACGGTGGACGGGGCGCTCCGGCAGCTCGGGGTGCGGGCCGAGGGCGCGTACCTGTCCGCCTCGCGCTCCCAGAACATCGGCCGCGCCGGGCTCGCGCTCGACGTCCGCACCGAGCGCACGGTCACGATCCTGGCGGACGGCCGGACCCGGACCATCCGCACCAACGCCGCGACCGTAGGCGAGGCCGTCGAGGAGGCCGGGATCACCCTGCACGGCCAGGACACCACCTCCGTGTCCCAGGGCGGCTTCCCGCGCGACGGGCAGACGGTGACCGTGCTGCGCGTCACCGGCAGCAAGGAGATCCGTGAGGAGACCATCCCGTTCCAGGTGCGGCGGACGGCGGACCCGACGCTGTTCAAGGGCACCGAGGTGGTGGAGCGGGCCGGGCGGCCGGGGCTGCGCCGTGTGACGTACTACCTGCGCTCCGTCAACGGAGTCCGGCAGAAGCCGCACCGCGAGACGTCCGAGGTGGTCCGGGAGGCGCGCGCCCAGCTGATCAAGGTCGGGACCAAGCCGCACCCCGACTCGGTGACCGGCGCGGACGGCCTCAACTGGCACGGTCTCGCCGCCTGCGAGTCCGGCGGCCGCACGCACGCGGTGGACCCCTCCGGGACGTACGGCGGGCTGTACCAGTTCGACACCCACACCTGGCACAGCCTCGGCGGCAGCGGGCGCCCGCAGGACGCCTCGGCCGAGGAACAGACGTTCCGCGCGAAGAAACTCTACGTGAGCCGGGGTTCCACGCCCTGGCCGCACTGCGGGGCGCGGCTGCACAACTGACCGCCGGAGGCCGCCGCACGGGCGACCGGCGGGAGGCGACCGCGGCGGCCCGTACCCTTGTCCCGTGAGCAGCCCCACCCCCGACGCCCTCCTCGGCCCCGCCGACATCCGTGAGCTGGCGGCAGCGCTCGGTGTCCGCCCGACCAAGCAGCGCGGCCAGAACTTCGTGATCGACGCCAACACGGTCCGCCGCATCGTCCGCACCGCCGAGGTCCGCCCGGACGACGTCGTCGTGGAGGTCGGCCCCGGGCTCGGGTCCCTCACGCTCGCGCTCCTGGAGGTCGCCGACCGGGTCACCGCCGTCGAGATCGACGACGTGCTGGCCGGCGCCCTGCCCGCGACGATCGCGGCGCGCATGCCGGCGCGAGCGGACCGGTTCGCGCTGGTCCACTCCGACGCGATGCACGTCACCGAGCTGCCGGGACCGCCGCCGACCGCACTCGTCGCGAACCTCCCCTACAACGTCGCCGTCCCCGTCCTCCTCCACATGCTCGACACCTTCCCGAGCATCGAGCGGACGCTGGTCATGGTGCAGTCCGAGGTCGCCGACCGGCTCGCCGCCGGACCCGGCAACAAGGTGTACGGCGTGCCCTCCGTCAAGGCCAACTGGTACGCCGAGGTCAAGCGCGCCGGCGCCATCGGGCGCAACGTCTTCTGGCCCGCGCCCAACGTCGACAGCGGACTCGTCTCCCTCGTCCGGCGCGCGGAACCGCTGAAGACGACGGCCTCCAGGCGCGAGGTCTTCGCGGTCGTCGACGCGGCGTTCGCGCAGCGCCGCAAGACCCTGCGGGCGGCGCTCGCCGGCTGGGCCGGGTCCGCGGCGGCCGCCGAGGCGGCGCTGGTCGCGGCCGGGGTCTCGCCGCAGGCCCGCGGCGAGGCGCTGACCGTGGAAGAGTTCGCGAGGATCGCCGAGCACGCCGAGCACAGGGAGTCCGGTAAGTGAGCGTCACGGTACGCGTCCCCGCCAAGGTCAACGTCCAGCTCGCGGTGGGCGCCGCGCGCCCCGACGGCTTCCACGACCTGGCCAACGTCTTCCTCGCCGTCGGCCTCTACGACGAGGTCACGGTCACGCCCGCCGACGAGCTGACCGTCACCTGCGAGGGCCCGGACGCCGCCGAGGTCCCCCTCGACCGCACCAACCTCGCGGCGCGCGCCGCGCTCGCCCTCGCCGAACGCCGGGGCATCGAACCGGCCGTGCACATCCACATCGCCAAGGACATCCCGGTCGCCGGCGGCATGGCGGGGGGCAGCGCGGACGGGGCGGGCGCGCTCCTCGCCTGCAACGAGCTCTGGCAGGCGGGCGCCGCCCGCGCCGAACTCCTCGCCATCTGCGCCGAGCTGGGCAGCGACGTGCCGTTCAGCCTGGTCGGCGGCGCCGCCCTCGGCATCGGGCGGGGCGAGCAGCTGACCGTGCTGGAGACCGGCGGCACCTTCCACTGGGTGTTCGCGATGGCCGGGCGGGGGCTGTCGACGCCGGCGGTCTTCCGCGAGTTCGACCGGCTGGCCCAGGGGCGGGACATCCCGCAGCCGGTGGCCTCGGCGGAGCTGCTCGGGGCGCTGGCCAAGGGGGACGCGGACGCGCTGGCCGCCGCCGTCTCCAACGACCTCCAGCCCGCGGCCCTGTCCCTCTTCCCGGAACTGGCCGACACCCTGGACGCGGGGCGCGGGGCCGGAGCGCTCGCCGCGCTCGTCTCGGGCTCGGGGCCCACGACGGCCTTCCTCGCCCGCGACCCGGAGACGGCCACGAAGATCGCCGACGCCCTGCGGACCTCCGGCACCTGCCGCACGGTACGCACGGCCACGGCTCCCGCGCCGGGCGCCACCGTGATCCACCGGGCCACCGCGCCCTAGCGCCAGGCCTGCGCCGCAGCGCCCCTCGGGGCGCTGCGGGTACCCCCGGCCGAAGGCGGGGGGGGGTAGGAGGGAGGGACTGCGCGACCGGCCCCGACGGCGCCGCAGCCGGCATCCGGATGTCGCGGCACTTCGAGCGGGACGCAGGAGCAGAAGGATCACGGCTGACGTCCGACTACCCTGGACGGGCGATCCATCCCCCGTGCGCAGGAGTGAAATGGCCGTCAACCTGGTCAATGTCGAGAACGTCAGCAAGGTCTACGGCACCCGTGCCCTGCTGGACGGCGTCTCGCTCGGCGTGTCGGAGGGGGACCGCATCGGCGTGGTGGGCCGCAACGGCGACGGCAAGACCACCCTGATCCGGATGCTCGCCAAGCTGGAGGAGGCCGACACCGGCCGGGTCACCCACTCCGGCGGGCTGCGCCTCGGCGTCCTCACCCAGCACGACTCCCTGGACCCGGCCGCCACCGTCCGGCACGAGGTCATCGGCGACATGGCCGACCACGAGTGGGCCGGCAACGCCAAGGTCCGGGACGTCCTGACCGGTCTCTTCGGCGGGCTCGACCTGCCGGGCTTCCCCAAGGGCCTGGACACCGTCATCGGACCGCTCTCCGGCGGCGAGCGGCGGCGTATCGCGCTCGCCAAGCTGCTCATCGAGGAGCAGGACCTGCTCGTCCTCGACGAGCCGACCAACCACCTCGACGTCGAGGGCATCGCCTGGCTCGCCCGGCACCTGAGCACCCGCCGCTCGGCGCTGGTCTGCGTCACCCACGACCGCTGGTTCCTCGACCAGGTCTGCACCCGCATGTGGGACGTGCAGCGCGGTGACGTCTACGAGTACGAGGGCGGCTACTCGGACTACGTCTTCGCCCGTGCGGAGCGCGAGCGGATCGCGGCCACCGAGGAGACCAAGCGGCAGAACCTGGTCCGCAAGGAGCTCGCCTGGCTGCGCCGCGGCGCCCCCGCCCGTACCTCCAAGCCGCGCTTCCGGGTCGAGGCCGCCAACGAGCTGATCGCCGACGTGCCGCCGCCGCGCGACTCCAGCGAGCTGATGAAGTTCGCCTCCTCGCGGCTCGGCAAGACCGTGTTCGACCTGGAGGACGTGACCGTCCAGGCCGGGCCCAAGGTGCTGCTCAAGCACGTCACCTGGCAGCTCGGCCCCGGCGACCGGATCGGCCTGGTCGGCGTCAACGGCGCCGGCAAGACCTCGCTGCTGCGTGCCATGGCCGAGGCCGCCCGCACGGAGGGCGAGACACAGCCGGTGGGCGGCCGGATCGCCGTCGGCCGGACCGTGAAGCTGGCCTACCTCTCGCAGGAGGTCGCCGAACTGAACCCGGCCACGCGGGTCCTGGAGGCGGTCCAGCAGGTCCGTGAGCGCGTCGACCTCGGCAAGGGGCGCGAGATGACCGCCGGGCAGCTGTGCGAGACGTTCGGCTTCAACAAGGAGAAGCAGTGGACGCCGGTCGGCGACCTGTCCGGCGGTGAGCGCCGCCGCCTCCAGCTGCTGCGGCTGCTCATGGACGAGCCGAACGTCCTCTTCCTCGACGAGCCCACCAACGACCTCGACATCGAGACCCTCACCCAGCTGGAGGACGTCCTCGACGGCTGGCCCGGCTCGATGATCGTGATCTCCCACGACCGGTTCTTCGTCGAGCGGACCACCGACCGCGTCTTCGCCCTGCTCGGGGACGCCACGCTGCGGATGCTGCCGCGGGGCATCGACGAGTACCTGGAGCGCAGGCAGCGCATGGAGGAGGCGGTCGCCGCCACCGCGGGCGCCGCGGCCGCCAAGCCCGCCACGACCGAGCGGAGCGCCGCCGACCAGCGGGCGGCGAAGAAGGAACTCCAGAAGATCGAGCGGCAGTTGGACCGGGTCTCCGAGAAGGAGACCAAGCTGCACGACCAGATCGCCGCGAACGCCACGGACTTCGCGAAGGTCGCCGAACTCGACGCCCAGTTGCGCGACCTGGCCGCGGAGCGCGAGGAACTGGAGATGCGCTGGCTGGAGTTGGCGGAGGACGCGTAACGGGCGCACTCACCGGCGTGAATCAGCCCTCTTCACGCTCCCGCGCAACCCCCTTGCGCGGGAGGGGTGAAGGGGGCGTGAAGGCGCGTAACGGCGCCATCACGGGCCGGTTCTCCCTTGGGAACAGCGGCAGATGCGGGCCCGTGGGCTGTCGGTGCCGGGTGGTAGAAAGGTCAGTCCGAGAACCGCCTGAGCGCGACCGCGCGTCCGTCGCCGGCCTCAGGCGTGGCTCAAAATCAGTGAACAAGGGGGAGAACGCTGATGACACAGCCGCCCGGCCGGCCGCCGCAGGGCGCTTTCGGAGCACCGCAGGACCAGCCGCCACCGGGCGGCGGCTTCGGCGCTCCGCAACAGCCGCCCGCGCAGGGAGCTTTCGGCGCACCCCAGGGCGGGCCCCCGCTCCCTCCGCAGCCGCCCCACCAGCCCCAGCCGGGGTACGGCTACCCGCAGCAGCCCGCCCCCGGCCCCTACGGCACGCCGGGCCCGTACGGGCCGCAGCCCGGATACGGCTACCCCCAGCAGCAGCCGCAGTACCCCGGCGGACCGGGGATGCCCCCGCCGCCCGGCGGCGGAGGCGGTCGCGGGCCGTTCCGGGGGAAGCCCGCGCTGATCGTCGCGGCGGCGGTGGCCGCACTGCTGGTCGTCGGCGGCACGGTGTACGCCGTGACCAGCGGCGGGCACGGCGGCGGGAAGCCGGTCGCCGGGCAGTCCGACGACCCCAGGGCCTCCGGCGGTCCGGTCGACCCCGGTGACGGCAGCGGCGACGGCGGTGCGGACCCGGAGAACCTCAACGCGGGCCGCAGATCCGGCGAAGCCAAGGTGCTCTGGTACAAGTCGGCACCCGACGCGCCCGCCTCCGGCGCCGACGCACCCGGCATGTGGATCACCGCGAAGACGGCGGTGAAGGCGGCGTACAAGCAGGTCTTCGCCTACCGGGTGGGCACCGGCGACCCGGCCTGGGCCCCGATCACGTTCCCGCAGAAGATCTGCGCGGTCACCCCGCAGAAGTCGGCGGACGACAAGGTCGTCGTGGCCTACATGAGCGGCACCAGCGACCGCGCCAAGTGCAACCAGTTGCAGGAGATCGACCTCGACACCGGTCGGAAGGGCTGGACCGCGACCGTCGCCGACGGCGGTCTGTTCGACAGCGCTCTCAGCATCGAGCTGACGATCAGCGGAAAGACGCTGATGGTGGGCCGTTCCCAGTCCGGCACGGCGTACGACCTCGGCAGCGGCGACAAGCTGTACGACAAGAAGGAGTACGGCGCGTCCTGCTTCCCGACCGGGTTCGCGGGCGGCACGGACCGGCTGGTCCAGGTGGCGTCCTGCGCCGCCGGCGCCCCCGCCGAGCACGACGAGATCTCGCAGCTCGACCCGGCCACCGGCAAGGTCGAGTGGAGCCAGCCGGTCAAGAAGGGCTGGCAGGTCGAGCGCACCTACTCCGTCGACCCGCTCGTGGTCTACATGACCAACGACGAGAAGAAGGCCTGGAACATCTCGGTCCTGGACGCGAAGGGCGCGTTCCGTTCCGAGGTCAAGGTCGACGAGAAGTTCGCCCCCCAGTGCGGCTGGGCGCTCCTCGCCCGTGACCTGCAGGGCTGCCAGGGCGTGGCCGTCGACGCGAACACCCTCTACCTGCCGACGGACGTGAGCGGCGGCGCCAACGAGATCGTCGCGATCAGCCTCACCGACGGCACGGCGAAGTGGCGGGTGAAGTCCCCGACGGACGAGTCGATGTACCCGGTCGAGGTGGCGGGCGGCAGCCTCGTCGCCTACGTGCGGCCGTCGTACGACGCGGGCGGTCAGGTCGTGTCGATCCCGACCGCCGGCGCGAGTCACCGGACCACCAGGCTGCTGCAGAACCCGCAGCACACCGCCGACATCGAGGGCGGCTTCTACGACGGCGCGGTCGACTGGGCCGACGGTCGTTTCTACCTCTCCTCCACACGGCTGACCGGCAGCGACGACGCGAAGGAGAAGCTGATGATGGCCTTCGGCAACTGAGCGGGGTCCGTCCCGGGCCGTCCCGCAGTCCACGCCGTCCCCAGCCGTCGCACGCGCCGTCTTCCGAGGTGTTTCCGCCATGACCCAGCCGCCCCCGCCCCCGCCCGACCAGCCCCCGAACCCGTACGCCCAGCAGCCCGGCTACGGCTACCCGGGCCAGCCGCCCCCGCAGCCCGGTTACGGCTACCCGCAGCAGCCCCCGGCCCCGAACCCGTACGCCCAGCAGCCCGGTTACGGCTACCCGGGCCAGCCGCCCCAGCCCGGCTACGGCTACCCGGGCGGCCGGCCGGGTGGCCCCGGCCCCCGCCGCAACAACGCCGCGCTGCTCATCGTCGTCGCCGCGGTCGTCGCCATCGCGCTGATCGTCGGCGGCGGTATCTGGTACGCCAGATCCTCCGGCGGCGACGGCAGGAAGGACGACACGGCGAACTCCACCGGCGGTGGCACCGGCGGCCGGGGCGCGGACGGCGGTGAGAACGGCAAGGGGACCGAGAAGGTGCCCGCGGACACCACCTCCAAGGTCCTCTTCCAGGTCCCGTTGCCCGCGGCCAAGGACACCACCGTCATCGCCGGCTCCTGGCTCACCGGCAAGGTGTACGCGAAGACCGGCATCGCCCGGATCACCGGCTACGACCGCGACACGGGCGCCACGCTGTGGACGGTCCCGCTGCCCGGCCCGGTCTGCCGCGCCACCTCGCACGTCAGCGCCGACGGCCAGACCGCGGTCGTCTTCCAGCCGAAGATGCCCGCGAAGGGCTCCACGGCCGGCTGCACCCAGGTCGCCGCGATCGACCTGAACACCGGCAAGAAGCTCTGGACCCGTTCGGTCAAGTCCGGCGATGTGCCGGTCAACTTCGACAACGTGACGGTCGCTCAGCAGACGGTCGCGGTCGGCGGCTCCAGCGGCGGCGCCGCCTTCGACCTCGCCTCCGGCAAGGTCCGCTGGCAGCCGAAGGCGGCCGACAGCTGCGACGACGTCGGCTACGGCGGCGGGGCCAAGCTGGTCGCGGTCCGCAGGTGCGGCAGCGGCGACGCGGGCCAGCTGCACATCCAGACCCTCGACCCGGTCTCCGGCAAGGTGCTCTCCGAGTACCGGATGGCCTCGGGCATCGACTACGCCAGCGTCGTGTCGACCGACCCGCTGGTGGTGGCCGCCGACGTCAACAACAGCGCCGGCGACGGCAGCGGCTTCTCGGACGTCTTCTCCATCGACAACAGGACCGGCGCCCTGCGCACCCGCATCTCCACGCCGGGCAGCTCGTACGCGGCCCGCTGCGACGGCATCTACGAACTGGAGAAGTGCACGGGCGTGGTGGTCGGCAACGACCGGCTCTACCTGGCGACCGAGCAGCACGACGGCGACGGGGACTACACGAAGACCAACGAGATCGTCGCCTTCGACCTGGGCACCGGCAAGCAGACCGGCCAGCGCGCCGACGCCGGGGACAACTACACGATCACACCCCTGCGCATGGACGGGCCCGATGTGATCGCGTACAAGAACGCGCCGTACGACAAGGGCGCTCAGGTCGTCAGCATCGACGGCGGCTCGTTCAAGGAGACCAAGCTGCTGGAGAACCCGGCGACCACGGCGGTGAAGGCCGTGGAGACCGCCATGTCGCCCGACTACGCCGAAGTCCGCTACGCCCAGGGACACCTCTACCTGTCCGCCGCGTACGCCCACGCCCCCACGTCCTCGTCGTCGGTGAAGGAGTACCTGGTCACCGCCTTCGGCGCGGGTGGCTGATACGCGCTCTTGACCCTCGAATGCGAGAAAACCCAGAGATTCCTCCGATCCGGGGCACTTCTCATCAGTAGGGGCAGCGCAACGTCGAACAAGCGTGTAGCTTCCGGGGGCATGAAGGACGGGGTGCCGGGGGGCCCTCTGTCCATGCGGACCAGTGGGCATCCATAGTGGGGCATCCATTGGGGGGACTGGGGGGTTGCTCTATGGGAGTGCGGCTCATGGTGGTCGACGACCACCGGTTGCTCGCGGAGGCGCTGGCCTCGGCGCTGAAACTGCGCGGCCACCGGGTGCTCGCGGCGGCGGCACCCCCGGCCGGCGCGGCCGAGCTGGTGATCACACGGGCGCCCGAGGTGTGCCTGCTCGGTACGGCGACACCGGCCGAACCGGGGATCTTCGACCCGGTGGTGAGGATCAAACGGGAGCGGCCGCAGGTCGCCGTCCTGGTCCTGGGCCCGGTGCCGTCCCCGCGGGGCATCGCGGCGGCCTTCGCCGCGGGCGCCTCCGGGTACGTACGGCACGACGAGCGGATAGAGGGCGTCGAGCGGGCCATCATGAAGGCGCGGGCCGGGGAGGCCGCCGTGGCACCCGCCCTGCTCCAGGGTGCCTTCGGTGAACTCCTCAACCCGGCCGCCCAGCCCGACGACGAGGGCCAGCGCCTCCTCCAGATGCTCACCCCGCGGGAGGTGGAGGTCCTGGTCCGCGTCGCCGACGGCGAGGACACCCGCCTCATCGCCGCCGGCATGGGCATCGCCCCGAGCACGGCCCGCACCCATGTGCAGAGGGTGCTGATGAAGCTGGGGGTGGGGTCGCGCCTGGAGGCGGCGGCACTGGCGGCAAGGACAGGGCTGCTGGACCGGGCCGGACCGCTCAACGGCGGAACCGAAGCGCCCCGATAGGGGCGCGGGGAACCGCGCGACCAGCCCCCCCACGCACCCGCAGTCACCACACGACCGAATCAGTCATCGGCCTCTTCCACCGGGGGCACCGGCCGCAGCCAGAGCCACACCAGGAAGAAAACCCCCAGCAACAACATCCCGATCCCGGTCCACAGGTTGATGTTGATCCCCTGTGCCTTGTCGATCTGGGCCTGCGAGTCCGTGATGCCGGTGATCGTGACGATGATCCCGTACAGCACGAACAGCCCGCCGATGATCCGCCGCAGATCGAAGATCCGCGCCGCGGTCGTGGACCGGCCCTCCAGCTCGGTGACCTCGCGCTGGACGTCCTGCTCGGAGTAGTGGAACCCGGAGTGCCCGGAGTCGTCGGTCATGGTCTCTCCATCCTCCCGCGACCGGGACTAGAACGAGAACGGGATGTAGCAGGCGGCGGCCAGGACCACCGCGCCCCAGCCGAGCAGCGCCGGCCGCCGGTACCAGGCCTCGTCGCCGGGTGCCGGCGCCTCCGACATGCCGGGCGAGCGCGTGCCGTAGACGAGCCCCGCGAGTTCCGCCTCCGGCTTGGGGGCGGTGAACAGGGACACGATCACCATCACCACCGCGCCGGCCACGAACCCGGCGATCGCGGAGACGAAGTTGGCGCCCTGGTCGGAGGGGATGCCGATGACGTCCTTCTTGTAGAGGACGAAGTAGTTGACCATCGCGGTCACGGTGCCCGCGAGCAGCCCCCAGAAGCCGGACTTCGCCGAGGCCCGCCGCCAGAACATGCCGACGACGAAGACGACGAACATCGGCACGTTGAAGAAGGAGAACAGCGTCTGGAGGTAGCTCATGATGTTGGAGAAGGAGGAGGCGAGGAACGCCGTGCCGATCGACGCGCAGACGCCGATCGCCGTGATGAGGCGTCCGAAGCGCACGTAGTAGCCGTCCTCCCGGCCCCGCACCACGTACTTCGCCCAGATGTCGGTCGTGAACACGGTGTTGAAGGACGACACGTTGGCCGCCATGCCGGCCATGAACGCGGCCAGCAGCCCGGTCACCGCGATGCCCAGCACGCCGTTGGGCAGCAGCTGCGACATCAGGTAGGGGATCGCGTCGTTGTACTGGAGGTCCGACTTCGGGGTCCCGATGGTCGGCACCAGCGCGGCGGCGACCAGGCCCGGGATCATCACCAGGAAGACGATGAAGACCTTCGGGTAGGCGGCGATCAGCGGGGTGCGCCGGGCGGCGGACAGGTTCTTCGCCGACAGGGCGCGCTGCACCTCGGCGAAGTTCGTCGTCCAGTAGCCGAAGGAGAGGACGAAGCCGAGACCGAGGACGATGGTCAGCCAGTTCGCGCCCAGCGGGTTGACGGAGCCGATGCCGGTGCCGCCCCAGGCGGTCGTGAAGTTGTGGCCGTGGGTGGCGGTGAGCCTGTCGACCAGGCCGTCCCAGCCGCCCACCTTCTTCAGGCCCAGCACGGACAGCGGGATCAGGGCGGCCAGGATCACGAAGAACTGCAGCACCTCGTTGTAGATGGCGGAGGAGAGCCCGCCGAGGGTGATGTAGGCCAGCACGAAGGCGCCGGCCACCACGATCGCCACCCACTGCGGCCAGCCGAGCAGTGCCTCCACGACGATCGCCAGGGCGTACAGGTTCACACCGGCGATCAGAATGGCGGCGAAGGCGAACAGGATCGAACTGAGCAGGTGTGCGGCTCTGTCGAAGCGGAGCAGCAGCATCTCGGGGACCGAGCGGACCTTGCTGCCGTAGTAGAAGGGCATCATCACCAGGCCGAGGAAGACCATGGCCGGGATGGCGCCGATCCAGTACCAGTGCACGGTGTACGCGCCGTACTGCGCGCTGTTGGCGGCCATGCCGAGGATCTCGGTGGCGGCCAGGTTGGCCGAGATGAACGCGAGGCCGGTGATCCAGGCGGGCAGTGACCGTCCGGAGAGGAAGAAGTCGAGGCTGGTCCTCACCGAGCGGCGGGCCGCGAAGCCGATGCCCAGGACGACGGCGAAGTAGATCGCGAGGATCGTGTAGTCCAGGCCGTTGGTCGGGAGCCGCAGCCCCGCGGCGAGGTATGTGGGGGATACGGGGGCATCTGTGGGGTTCTGCACCCAGTAATTCAACACTTTCGTTGTCTCACCTTGATTGATTGCAATGTTGACTGGCGTGGTGAGTTGTGTTTTGGTGTGTTCGGTTCTGTTGGATGGTTGGCTGGCTCGATCAATGGGAGTCCGCAGTGAAGAAGACCTCGACCCGGCTGGCCGACGGTCGCGAACTCATCTACTACGACCTGCGCGACGACACCGTGCGGGACGCGGTTGACCGCCGCCCGCTGGAGCGGACGCACACCACCTCGGAGATCCGCCGGGACGCGCTGCTCGGCGACCGGGTCGCGATCGCCTCGCACCGGCAGGGCCGCACCTACCACCCGCCGGCCGACCAGTGCCCGCTGTGCCCGACCCAGGGCGAACGGCTGAGCGAGATCCCCGACTCGTCGTACGACGTCGTGGTCTTCGAGAACCGTTTCCCCTCGCTGGCCGGCGACTCCGGGCGGTGCGAGGTGGTCTGCTTCACCTCGGACCACGACGCGTCCTTCGCCTCCCTCACCGAGGAGCAGGCGCGGCTCGTCCTGGACGCGTGGACGGACCGGACCTCGGAACTGTCCCATCTCCCCTCCGTCGAGCAGGTGTTCTGCTTCGAGAACCGCGGCGAGGAGATCGGCGTGACGCTCGGTCACCCGCACGGCCAGATCTACGCCTACCCCTTCACCACCCCGCGCACCGCCCTGATGCTGCGTTCCCTCGCGCAGCACAAGGAGGCCACCGGCGGGGAGAACCTCTTCGACGCCGTGCTGGAGCGTGAACTCGCCGACGAACGGGTCGTCCTCGAGGGTGAACACTGGGTCGCCTTCGTGCCCTACGCGGCACACTGGCCCTACGAGGTCCACCTGTACCCGAAGCGCCGCGTCCCCGACCTGCTCGGCCTCGACGAGGCGGCGCGCTCAGAGTTCCCCCAGGTTTATCTGGAACTCTTGAGGCGCTTCGACCGTATCTTCGGTGAGGGTGAGCCTCCCACGCCCTACATCGCCGCCTGGCACCAGGCGCCGTTCGGGACGCTGGAGGAGTTCGACGGTGTCACGCGCGATGATTTCGCGCTGCACCTGGAGCTTTTCACCATCCGCCGAACGTCCGGCAAGCTGAAGTTTCTCGCGGGTTCCGAATCAGGCATGAGTGTGTTCATCAACGATGTGCCGCCGGAGCGCGCGGCCGAGCGACTGCGAGAGGTAGCGAGTTGATGAAGTACCTGGTGACGGGCGGGGCGGGATACGTCGGCAGCGTGGTCGCCCAGCACCTGCTGGAGGCGGGCCACGAGGTCACCGTCCTCGACAACCTGTCCACGGGCTTCCGCGAGGGCGTCCCCGCGGGCGCCGCCTTCGTCGAGGGCGACATCCGCGACGCCGCCAAGTGGCTGGACCCCTCCTACGACGCGGTCCTGCACTTCGCCGCGTTCTCGCAGGTCGGCGAGTCCGTCGTGAAGCCCGAGAAGTACTGGGACAACAACGTCGGCGGCACCATGGCGCTGCTCGGCGCGATGCGCGAGGCCGGCGTCCGCAAGCTCGTCTTCTCCTCCACGGCGGCCACCTACGGCGAGCCGGAGCAGGTCCCGATCGTCGAGACCGCCCCCACGCAGCCGACCAACCCGTACGGCGCCACCAAGCTCGCCGTCGACCACATGATCACCGGCGAGGCCGCCGCGCACGGCCTGGGCGCGGTCTCCCTGCGCTACTTCAACGTGGCCGGCGCGTACGGCGCGCAGGGCGAGCGCCACAACCCCGAGTCGCACCTGATCCCGCTGGTCCTCCAGGTCGCCCAGGGCAAGCGGGACGCGATCTCCGTCTTCGGCGACGACTACCCGACGCCGGACGGCACCTGCGTCCGCGACTACATCCACGTCGCCGACCTGGCCGACGCCCACCTGCTGGCCCTGACGGCCGCCAGGCCCGGCGAGCACCTGATCTGCAACCTCGGCAACGGCGAGGGCTTCTCGGTCCGCGAGGTCATCGAGACCGTCCGCCGGGTCACCGGCCACCCGATCCCCGAGGTCGTGGCCCCGCGCCGGGGCGGCGACCCGGCCGTCCTGGTCGCCTCGGCGGCCACCGCCCGCGAGAAACTGGGCTGGAACCCGACCCGCGCGGACCTCGCGGGGATCGTCGCGGACGCGTGGGAGTTCGCGCAGCACATCAGCGCAGCAAGGGAGCAGTAAGTGGGGGCACCAGCACAGGTGAGGGACGTCTTCGAGGAGCTGTACGGCACGGCTCCCGACGGCGTCTGGGCGGCGCCGGGCCGGGTCAACCTGATCGGCGAGCACACCGACTACAACGACGGCTTCGTGATGCCGTTCGCGCTGCCGCACGTGGCGACGGCCGCCGTCGCCCGGCGCGCCGACGGCGTGCTGCGGCTGCACTCCTCGGACGTCGAGGGCGGGGTCGTCGAGCTCGCCCTCGACGCCCTGGAGCCCGGCACCGACCAGGAGTGGACGGCGTACCCGGCGGGCGTGGTCTGGGCGCTGCGGGAGGCCGGTCACCCGGTCACCGGCGCCGACGTCCACCTCGCGTCCACCGTGCCGACCGGCGCCGGTCTGTCCTCCTCGGCGGCCCTGGAGGTGGTGATCGCCCTCGCCCTCAACGACCTGTTCGAACTGGGCCTGCAGCGCTGGCAGCTGGCCCGCCTGTGCCAGCGCGCGGAGAACGTCTACGTCGGGGCGCCGACCGGCATCATGGACCAGACGGCGTCCGCCTGCTGCGAGCAGGGCCACGCCCTGTTCCTGGACACCCGCGACCTCTCGCAGCGGCAGATCCCCTTCGACCTCGCGGCCGAGGGCATGCGCCTGCTCGTCGTCGACACCCGGGTCAAGCACGCGCACAGCGGCGGCGAGTACGGCAAGCGCCGCGCGGGCTGCGAGAAGGGCGCGGCCCTGCTGGGCGTGGACGCGCTGCGGGACATCGCCTACGACGACCTCGACGCGTCGCTCCGGCGTCTCGGCGACGAGGAAGAGGTGCGGCGCCTGGTCCGGCACGTGGTCACCGAGGACCACCGCGTCGAGCGCGTCGTCGCCCTCCTCGAAGCGGGCGACACCCGTGCCATCGGCCCGGTCCTCACCGAGGGCCACGCCTCCCTCCGCGACGACTTCCAGGTCTCCTGCCCCGAGCTGGACCTGGTCGTGGAGGCGGCGAACGCGGCCGGTGCGCTGGGCGCCAGGATGACCGGCGGCGGCTTCGGCGGCTCGGCGATCGTCCTCGCGGAGGCGGCCGACGTCGACACCATCGCGAAGGCGGTCGAAGAGGCCTTCGCGGCGGCCGGGTTCAAGGCCCCGCGGGTCTTCGAGGCGGTGCCGTCGGCGGGCGCCCGACGGGAGAGCTGAGGCTCAGCCCAGCCGCTTGACCAGTGTGTACTCCGTGATCCCCGGCGGGTAGTCGGGGATCACGCACACCACGTCGTACCCCTGCTTCCGGTAGAAGTCGGGGGCCTGGAAGTCCCAGGTCTCCAGGCGGGCCGCGGTGCAGGCGCGGTCGGTGCGGGCGATGCGTTCGGCCTCCGCGAGCAGGCTGCCGCCGAGGCCGGTGCCGCGGTGCCGGGCGTCCACCCAGAGGTAGGTGACGTGCAGCCAGGACGCCCAGCTGTGCCCGACCAGACCGCCGGCCATGTCGCCCGAACCCTCGTCCATCGCCCACAGGTGCAGCGGCACTTCGCGTTCGGCCGGGGTGCCGCGCAGGGCGGCCAGGACCGGAGAGGCCGCCGTGTTGGTGGCCAGCAGCCGCGCGCGGAGCAGATCGCGTCGTTCCTTGTCGACTTCCGCCTCAATACGAAACATGCGGCACACCATAAACGCGTCGGCCGGGCAGTTCTGCAAATTGCCTTCCGCTCACGGCGACCGGTCGTACTCTGATGAGCAGTGCCGGTGGGGGCCGGCGCTGATCAGGGGGCGAGACAAGTCGGATACGACGCCCGCGGTGGGGGTAGCAGTTCAGGCACGGCGGCGGCCGTGCGGTTCCGTCCTCCCGCGGGTGTCGTGCCCGCACGGTTCGTCGTTCTCCGGACCTTGGGGTATCCCCGGCTCGTGAAGAGCACTGGGGAAGGGGGTTTCGTGGTTCGCATCCGAGTCCTGGTCGTCGACGACCACCGCATCTTCGCCGAGTCGCTGGCCGCTGCACTGGCCGCCGAGCCCGACGTCGACGTGTCCGCGGCCGGCAGCGGTCCGGCCGCGCTGCGCTGCCTGGAGCGCGCGGTCGCCGAGGGCCGCCGCTACGACGTGCTGCTCGTCGACGCCGATCTGGGCGGTCAACTGCCGGGCGGCCGGGCGGCCGTGCCCGTGCAGGAGGCCAACGCGGAGGGGCTGGTCGACGGCATATCGCTGGTCGCCGGGGTCCGTTCGGCCCATCCGGCCGTCCGGGTCGTCGTCCTCGCCGAGAAGGACGACCCGCGGCGCGCGGCCCTGGCTCTGCAGGCCGGCGCCTGCGGCTGGGTCGCCAAGGACTGCTCGCTCTCCCGGCTGCTCAACGTCATCCGGGGCGTGCTGCGCGACGAGACGCATCTGCCGCCCGCCCTGCTCACGGGCGTGCTGCGGGAGCTGACCGCGGCCCGTAAGCACCGCACCGAGAGCGAGCGCCTGGTGGAGTCCCTCACGCCGAGGGAGCGCGAGGTGCTCCGGTGCATGGTGGCGGGCCTGGGGCGCAAGGCGGTCGCCGAGCGCCTCTTCCTGTCCCCGCACACCGTCCGCACCCACATGCAGAACGTCCTCGGCAAACTGGGCGTCCACTCCACCCTGGCCGCGGTGGCGCTGGCGCGCAGGGCCGGGGTCGGCCCCGTCGATCTGGGGACCGCCGGACGGATCATGCCGGAGGAAAGCAGCAGCGCCTGACAAGCGTCCCGCAGGGGGCGCGGGGAACTGCGCGGCCAGCCGCGACGGTGTCGCAGTCGGTGGAGTCGGAAGTCCGGGGCTTCCGGGCGCAGTCAGCCGTGCGGTCCGGCAGCGCCCTGCAGGGGGCGCGGGGAACTGCGCGACGAGCCGCGACGGTGTCGCAGTCGGTGGAGTCGGAAGTCCGGTGCTTCCGGGCGCAGTCAGCCGTGCGGTCCGGCAGCGTCCCGCAGGGGGCGCGGGGAACTGCGCGGCCAGCCGCGACGGTGTCGCAGTCGGTGGAGTCGGAAGTCCGGTGCTTCCGGGCGCATTCAGCCGTGCGGTCTGGCAGCGTCCCGCAGGGGGCGCGGGGAACTGCGCGGCCAGCCGCGACGGTGTCGCAGTCGGTGGGGTCCGAAGTCTGGTGCTTCCGGGCGCATTCAGCCGTGCGGTCTGGCAGCGCCCTGCAGGGGGCGCGGGGAACTGCGCGACCAGCCACGACGGTGTCGCAGTCGGTGGGGTCCGAAGTCTGGTGCTTCCGGGCGCATTCAGCCGTGCGGTCCGGCAGCGTCCCGCAGGGGGCGCGGGGAACTGCGCGACCAGCCACGACGGTGTCGCAGAGGGAAGACGCCCCGAAGCGGCGGCTCCAGCGGAGCGCCTAGCCGGGGATGTTGTCGAACGGCGCCGTCAACTGCCGTAGCAGCCCGGCGAGTTCGGCCCGCTGTGCGGGGGAGAGCTCGCCGAGGATGGCGCGCTCCTGGTCGAGGAGGCCCGCCAGGGCCTGGTCCGCGCGGTCCTGGCCCTCGGTGGTGAGCCGGACCAGCACCCCCCGCCGGTCGCTCGGGTCCGGCAGCCGCTCGACCAGGCCCTTCTTGGCCAGCCGGTCGATCCGGTTGGTCATCGTCCCCGAGGTGACCAGGGTCTGGGTCAGCAGCTGCCCGGGGGAGAGCTGGTACGGCGTGCCGGCGCGCCTGAGCGCGGTGAGCACGTCGAACTCCCAGGGCTCCAGACTGTGCTCGGCGAAGGCCAGCCGACGTGCCCGGTCCAGGTGCCGCGCCAGTCGGCTCACCCGGCTGAGCACCTCGAGCGGTTCCACGTCGAGGTCCGGGCGCTCCCGGCGCCACGCAGCGACCAGCCGATCGACCTCGTCCTCCATGGCGATCAGTGTAGTGGTTGTGTCGACATGAAGTCTCTTGATGTCGAGTCTCTTGACATCAAGATATCTGCCCGGGGAAGGTGGAGCACATGACGACTCCTGCCTGGGACCCCGCCCAGTACCTCCGCCACTCCGGGCACCGCGCCCGCGCCTTCGCCGACCTCCTCGCCCACGTTCCCGCCCTCCCCGGCGACCCCCCGGCCGTCGCCGACCTCGGCTGCGGCCCCGGCAACGTCACCGCCGTCCTCGCCGACCGCTGGCCCACCGCGCGCATCACCGGCTACGACAACTCGGCCGCGATGCTCGACCGGGCCGAGGTCGACCACGCGGGCCCCACCCCCGGCGGCGGACGCCTCGACTTCGCCCACGCCGACCTGCGCACCTGGGCACCCGACGGGCCGTACGACCTGATCGTGTCCAACGCGGCGCTCCAGTGGGTCCCCGGTCACCTCGACCGCTTCGCCGACTGGCTCGACGCGCTCGCTCCCGGCGGCACCTTCGCCTTCCAGGTGCCGAACAACATCGACGCGCCCCTGCACGCCCTGATGCGCGAGCTCGCCGCCACGCCCCGCTGGAAGGCCCGGCTCGCCGACGTGCTGCGCCACGAGGACTCCGTGCACCCGCCCGCCGTCTACCTCGACCGGCTCGCCCGCCTCGGCTGCGCCACCGACGTCTGGGAGACCACCTACCTGCACGTCCTGCCGGGCGAGGACCCCGTCCTCGACTGGGTCAAGGGCACCGGGCTGCGCCCCGTCCTCACCGCCCTCGGTGACGACCCCGAGGCCCGGGACGCCTTCGTCGCCGACTACCGCGACCTGCTGCGGGAGGCCTACCCGAGCGCCCCCTACGGCACGCTCCTGCCCTTCCGCCGCCTGTTCGCCGTCGCCCGCAGGGAGGACGCCTGATGCTCACCGCCCTCGATCACGTCCAGCTCGCCGCACCGCCGGGCTCGGAGGACCTGCTGCGCGCCTACTACGCCGGTCTCCTCGGCATGACCGAGATCCCCAAGCCGCCCGTGCTCGCGGCGCGCGGCGGCTGCTGGTTCCGGGCCGGGACCGTCCACCTGCACCTGGGGGTCGAGGCCGCCTTCCGGCCCGCCCTCCAGGCCCACCCGGGACTGCGCGTCACGGACATCGACGCCTGTGCCGAACGCCTCG
The DNA here is from genome assembly GCF_040702065.1 of Streptomyces sp. NPDC086777. Classification (NCBI taxonomy): domain Bacteria; kingdom Bacillati; phylum Actinomycetota; class Actinomycetes; order Kitasatosporales; family Streptomycetaceae; genus Streptomyces; species Streptomyces sp. NPDC086777. The sequence continues at coordinate 245,293 of NZ_JBFBJI010000009.1, forward strand.
AAGCCGGCGGCGCTCCCGTCACCTGGGACCACGACCTCCCCGGACACCGCCGCTTCTACTCCCAGGACCCGGTCGGCAACCGTCTGGAGTTTCTGGAACCGGTGGCCTGAGCCGCCGTTTGCCACGGCCCGCTTCCGGTTACCCGGGGCAATGACCCCACGCACCTATCCGCTTCAGGAGGGATCGACGGTGTCAGGACACCAGAAGGCCAAGGGCAAGAAGGAACAGATCAAGGGCAAGGCCAAGGAGGTCACCGGGCGCGCCACGCGTGACGTGCCCATGGAGGCCGAAGGACGCCTGGAGCAGTCGAAGGGCGACGCCCGCCAGGCCAAGGAGAAGATGAAGGACATCTTCAAGCACTGATGCGCATCCTGCGCGGCACCGCAGGGCTCACGCCTTGCGGTGCCCTATCAGCCGCGGCTTCTGCTCCAGGCCGTCCAGGCCGTGCCAGGCCAGGTTCACCAGGTGGGCGGCGACCTCCGCCTTCTTCGGGCGGCGCACGTCCAGCCACCACTGGCCGGTCAGCGCCACCATCCCCACCAGCGCCTGCGCGTACAGCGGGGCCAGCTTGGGATCGAAGCCGCGGCTCTTGAACTCGCGGCCCAGGATGTCCTCCACCTGGGTCGCGATGTCCGAGATGAGCGAGGCGAAGGAACCCGTCGACTGCGGGATGGGGGAGTCCCGGACCAGGATCCGGAACCCGTCCGTGTACTCCTCGATGTAGTCGAGCAGCGCGAACGCGGCCTGCTCGCACAGCTCCCGCGGATGACCGGCCGTGAGCGAGCCGGTCACCATGTCCAGCAGGCGCCGCATCTCCCGGTCGACCACCACCGCGTAGAGCCCCTCCTTGCCGCCGAAGTGCTCGTACACCACCGGCTTGGACACCCCGGCCTTCGCCGCGATCTCCTCCACCGACGTGCCCTCGAACCCCTTCGCCGCGAAGAGGGTGCGGCCGATCTCCAGCAGCTGCTGGCGGCGCTCCGCCCCGGTCATACGGGTACGACGCGCCCGCCGCTGCTTGTCGGTACTGGGGGTGCTGGAGTCGGTCGCCACGGCGTCAATCATGCCGCCTTCGCGGCCTCCGCCCCCTGCGGGGAGCCGCCTTCCCCGGTGTTGCGGCGCGAATCGATACGTGAGCGTGACGGCCAGCGCACGTCGTACGCCCAGCCCAGCTGCTCGCACCAGCGGATGATCCGCGCCGACGAGTCGACCTGCCCGCGCTCCACGCCGTGCCGCGCGGACGTCGGGTCGGCGTGGTGCAGGTTGTGCCAGGACTCGCCGCAGGACAGGACCGCCAGCCACCACACGTTGCCCGACCGGTCCCGGGACCTGAACGGCCGCTTGCCCACCGCGTGGCAGATCGAGTTGATCGACCACGTCACATGGTGGAGCAACGCCACCCGGACGAGTGACCCCCAGAAGAACGCCGTGAAGGCACCCCACCAGGACATCGTCACCAGTCCGCCGATCAGCGGCGGCAGCGCCAGGGAGAGCACGGTCCAGTAGATGAACTGCCGGGAGATCGTCCGGATCGCCGGGTCCTTGACCAGGTCCGGCGCGTACTTCTCCTGCGGAGTCCGCTCTTCGTCGAACATCCAGGCGATGTGCGCCCACCACAGACCCTTGATCAGTGCCGGCACGGTCTCGCCGTACCGCCACGGCGAGTGCGGGTCGCCCTCGGCGTCGGAGAACTTGTGGTGCTTGCGGTGGTCGGCCACCCAGCGCACCAGCGGGCCCTCCACCGCCATCGACCCCGCGATCGCCAGCGCGATCCTGAGCGGCCGCTTCGCCTTGAAGGAACCGTGGGTGAAGTAACGGTGGTAACCGATGGTCACACCATGACAGCCGAGATAGTAGAAGAACACCATCAGGCCCAGGTCGAGCCAGCTCACCCCCCATCCCCACGCCAGTGGCACCGCCGCCAGCAGCGCGACGAACGGCACGACGATGAACAGAAGCAGGGTGATCTGCTCCAGCGAACCTTTCCGCTCACCCCCCAGGGTGGCGGACGGGGTCGCGGTGTCGGCCGCCTTCCGGGGGTCTTCGATCACATCGGAATGAGAGGAGGTCATGCGCGTCCCCTGTGGGGTCGAGGGTCTAGAGATGCGCCGATCCGCGGTGACCGAACGGGACGGCAAAGGAGCTTCCCTACGGTTCCGTAACCTACGGCGACGTAAGTATGGCAGCGGGGCGTCTCACGGCAAGAGCCCCAGCACCTGCGCGTCCTCATGGACACCTATCCTTGGAGTCGGTCGGACAGCGCGGTCCGCTCTGTTTCCTTCCCTGATGTCCGGCCGCTATGCGGACAGGCGCCACCCTGCCGCCCGGCCGACGGACGGGTTCCCTCCAGACGAGCTTCAACACTGCAAGGAGCCGCACCTGTGAGCAGTGCCGACGACCAGACCACCACGACCAGCAGTGAACTGCGCGCCGACATCCGCCGGCTGGGCGACCTCCTCGGCGAGACCCTCGTCCGCCAGGAGGGCCCCGAGCTGCTGGAGCTCGTCGAGAAGGTCCGCCGCCTCACCCGCGAGGACGGCGAGGCAGCCGCCGAACTGCTGCGCGGAACCGAACTGGAGACCGCCGCCAAGCTGGTCCGTGCCTTCTCCACCTACTTCCACCTCGCCAACGTCACCGAGCAGGTGCACCGCGGCCGCGAGCTGCGCGCCCGCCGCGCCGCCGAGGGCGGCCTCCTCGCCCGCACCGCCGACCGGCTCAAGGACGCCGACCCCGAGCACCTGCGCGAGACCGTGCAGAACCTCAACGTCCGCCCGGTGTTCACGGCGCACCCCACCGAGGCCGCACGCCGTTCGGTCCTCAACAAGCTCCGGCGCATCGCCGCGCTCCTGGACACCCCGGTCATCGAGTCCGACCGCCGCCGCACCGACATCCGCCTCGCCGAGAACATCGACCTGGTCTGGCAGACCGACGAGCTGCGCGTGGTCCGCCCGGAACCCGCGGACGAGGCCCGCAACGCCATCTACTACCTGGACGAGCTGCACGCCGACGCGGTCGGCGACGTCCTGGAGGACCTCACCGCGGAGCTGGAGCGGGTCGGCGTCAGGCTCCCCGACGACACCCGCCCCCTCACCTTCGGCACCTGGATCGGCGGCGACCGCGACGGCAACCCCAACGTCACCCCCCAGGTCACCTGGGACGTCCTGATCCTCCAGCACGAACACGGCATCAACGACGCCCTGGAGATGATCGACGAACTCCGCGGCTTCCTCTCCAACTCCATCCGCTACACGGGTGCCACGGAGGAACTGCTGGAGTCCCTGCGGGCCGACCTGGAGCTGCTTCCCGGGATCAGCCCCCGCTACAAGCGCCTCAACGCCGAGGAGCCCTACCGCCTCAAGGCCACCTGCATCCGGCAGAAGCTCACCAACACCAAGCAGCGCCTGGCCACCGGCACCCCGCACGAACCCGGCCGCGACTACCTCGGCACCGCCGAACTCATCGACGACCTGCGCCTGATCCAGACCTCCCTGCGCGAGCACCGCGGCGGCCTGTTCGCCGACGGCCGCCTGGCCCGGACCATCCGCACCCTCGCCGCGTTCGGCCTCCAGCTCGCCACCATGGACGTCCGCGAACACGCCGACGCCCACCACCACGCCCTCGGCCAGCTCTTCGACCGCCTCGGCGAGGAGTCCTGGCGCTACGCCGACATGCCCCGCGAGTACCGTGCCAGGCTCCTCGCCAAGGAACTCCGCTCGCGCCGGCCGCTCGCCCCAACCCCGGCCCCCGTCGACGCGGCCGGCGCCAAGACCCTCGGCGTCTTCGAGACCGTGAAGAAGGCCCTGGAGATCTTCGGCCCCGAGGTCGTCGAGTCCTACATCATCTCGATGTGCCAGGGCGCCGACGACGTCTTCGCCGCCGCCGTCCTCGCCCGCGAGGCCGGGCTGATGGACCTGCACGCCGGCTGGGCCAGGATCGGCATCGTGCCGCTCCTGGAGACCACCGACGAGCTCAAGGCCGCCGACACCATCCTGGAGGACATGCTCTCCGACCCGTCGTACCGCCGTCTGGTGGCACTGCGCGGGGACGTCCAGGAGGTCATGCTCGGCTACTCCGACTCCTCGAAGTTCGGCGGCATCACCACCAGCCAGTGGGAGATCCACCGAGCCCAGCGCCGGCTGCGCGACGTCGCCCACCGCTACGGGGTGCGGCTGCGCCTCTTCCACGGCCGCGGCGGCACCGTCGGCCGCGGCGGCGGCCCCTCCCACGACGCCATCCTCGCCCAGCCCTGGGGCACCCTGGAGGGCGAGATCAAGGTGACCGAACAGGGCGAGGTCATCTCCGACAAGTACCTGATCCCCTCCCTCGCCAGGGAGAACCTGGAGCTGACGGTCGCCGCCACCCTGCAGGCCTCCGCCCTGCACACCGCCCCCCGCCAGTCCGTGGAGGCCCTGGCCCGCTGGGACGCGGCCATGGACGTCGTCTCCGACGCCGCCCACGCGGCCTACCGCCGCCTGGTGGAGGACCCCGACCTGCCGACGTACTTCCTCGCGTCGACGCCGGTGGACCAGCTCGCCGACCTGCACCTGGGCTCCCGGCCCTCCCGCCGCCCCGGCTCCGGCGTCTCGCTCGACGGCCTGCGCGCCATCCCCTGGGTGTTCGGCTGGACCCAGTCCCGGCAGATCGTCCCCGGCTGGTTCGGCGTCGGCTCCGGGCTCAAGGCGCTGCGCGAGGCCGGCCTGACTGCAACATTGGGAGGAGAGGGCGTCCTCGACGAGATGCACGAACAGTGGCACTTCTTCCGCAACTTCGTGTCCAACGTCGAGATGACCCTCGCCAAGACGGACCTCAGGATCGCCCAGCACTACGTCGACACCCTCGTCCCCGACGAGCTCAAGCACGTCTTCGACACGATCCGCGAAGAGCACGCCCTGACCGTCGCCGAGGTCCTGAAGATCACCGGCGAGGCCGAACTCCTCGACGCCACCCCGGTCCTCAAGCAGACCTTCTCGATCCGCGACGCCTACCTGGACCCGATCTCCTACCTCCAGGTCACCCTGCTCAAGCGCCAGCGCGACGCGGCGGCGGCGGGCGAACCGGCCGACCCGCTCCTCGCCCGCGCCCTGCTCCTCACGGTCAACGGCGTGGCGGCGGGCCTGCGCAACACCGGCTGACGCCGGCCGGCCGGACATGACGGTGCCCCCGGGGTCGTACACCCCGGGGGCACCGGCCGTTCTCCGCGCTGCTCACTGCAGCGCCGCGAACGCCGCCGTGAGCAGCGCGATCCCCGACCCCCCCAGCACCCACGCCACCCGCCGCAGCCGCAGCCCCCCGGCCACCACCACGGACGCCAGCAGCAGCGCGCCGCCCAGCGGCACCCAGGCGTACAGCACGCCGGCCGCCCCCGACCGGACCACGTCCCCGGTACCGGGCTTCACGATCACGTCGTACGTCTGCCCCTTGCGCACCCCGACCGACCTGTCGAGGACGACACTCGCGCGCTTCGCGGCGCCGGTAGAGGCGGGCGCGAACGGCCCCGTGCAGGTGTCGGCACCGCACGCCGCCACTGTCACGGTGCCCCGCTCCTTGCCCTTCGTCAGCATCACGTCCTGCGCGGTGCCCCACGACCCCCACACCCCGGCGACCAGGATCAGCACGGCGACCACGCCCATCGACAGGACACGCAACGCGTCGACCGGGGCCGTACGGGAGGAGGCGGCGGAGGCAGCAGGCATGGCCGGGATCATTGGCCATGTCCCCACGGCCGGTCAACTGCCGTAAGGGGTGAGGGGGGGACAAGTCAGGAGTTGTACGTGCTTTGCGCCCGTTCCAGCCCCTCGGCGACCAGGGCCTCCACCGCGTCGGCGGCCCGGTCCACGAGGTAGTCCAGTTCCTTGCGCTCGGCCGAGGAGAAGTCCTTCAGCACGAAGTCCGCGACCTGCATACGACCCGGAGGCCGCCCGATCCCGAACCGCACCCGGTGATAGTCCGGGCCCATCGCCTTCGTCATCGACTTCAGCCCGTTGTGCCCGTTGTCGCCACCGCCCAGCTTGAGGCGGAGCACGCCGTAGTCGATGTCCAGCTCGTCATGGACCGCGACGATGTTGGCGACCGGCACCTTGTAGAAGTCGCGCAGCGCGTTCACCGGGCCGCCGGAGAGATTCATGAACGACATCGGCTTCGCCAGCACCACCCGCCGGCTGCCCGGCCCCGGCGCCCCGAGCCGCCCCTCCACGACCTGCGCCTGAGCCTTCCCGGCCCGCTTGAACTTCCCGCCGATCCGGTCGGCGAGCAGGTCCGCGACCATGAACCCGACGTTGTGCCGGTTCATCGCGTACTCGGGCCCGGGATTACCGAGCCCGACGATCAGCCAGGGGGCGCCTGCGGGGGTGGTCACGTCCATGTCTCCTCACACATGCCACAGCCGCCGCTCCACTGGAAGGAGCGGCGGCTGGAGCCTAACTGCTGTGGGCAATCGTTCCGCAGGGCGACGGAGGTCCCCCCGCGCGAGCGAAGCCGAGCGTGGGCACAGCCACCAGCGCAGGGCGCCTACGAAGCAGACGGCACCCGAACCGATGCTCAGGCCTCGGCGGCTTCCTCGGCCGCGCCCTCGCCGGCGCCGGCCTCCTCCGCCTGCGCGGCCAGCACCTGGAGGACGACCGCGTCCTCCTCGACGGCCAGCGTCACACCGGACGGCAGGGTGATGTCCTTGGCGAGGACGGAGGCGCCGGCCTCCAGGCCCTCGACGGACACCGACACGGACTCGGGGATGTGGGTGGCCTCGGCCTCGACCGGCAGCGCGTTGAGCACGTGCTCCAGCAGGTAGCCGCCGGGGGCCAGCTCGCCCTCGGTGTGCACCGGGATCTCGACCGTGACCTTCTCGCCGCGCTTGACCAGCTGCAGGTCGACGTGGACCAGGAAGCCCTTGATCGCGTCGCGCTGCACGGACTTCGGGATCGCCAGCTCGTTCGACTTGCCGTCGATGTCGAGGGAGATCAGGACGTTCGACGTACGCAGCGCGAGCAGCAGGTCGTGGCCCGGCAGGGTCAGGTGGAGCGGGTCCGAACCGTGGCCGTACAGGACACCGGGGACCTTGCTGTCGCGGCGGATACGGCGCGCGGCACCCTTGCCGAACTCGGTGCGCGTGCTGGCGGTGATCTTCACCTCGGACATGGTGATCACTCCTCGTAGAGGTAGATACGGACGTGGTCACCCGGCCACGAACGGCCTGCTACGAAGAGCGCGTCGATAACGGAGGCGTGGCCTCCCTCGCCGAGCAACTGGGGAAGTCTACTCGGCGCGGGAGGCCACGGAGAAATCGATCACCGTCCGACGCACGCGGACGATCATGCAGAAGCGTTTTTACAGCTCACTGCTCGTCGAACAGGCTCGTCACCGAACCGTCCTCGAACACCTCGCGCACCGCACTCGCGATCGTCGGCGCGATCGACAGCACCGTGATCTTGTCCAGGTCCCGGCTCAGCTCACCCGGCGTCGGCAGCGTGTTCGTCAGCACGAACTCGCTCACCGGCGAGTTCTTCAGCCGGTCCGCCGCCGGACCCGACAGCACACCGTGCGTCGCCGTCACGATGACGTCCTCCGCGCCGTGCGCGAACAGTGCGTCCGCCGCCGCGCAGATCGTGCCACCAGTGTCGATCATGTCGTCGACCAGGACGCACACCCGGCCCTTGACCTCACCCACGACCTCGTGGACGGTCACCTGGTTCGCCACGTCCTTGTCGCGCCGCTTGTGCACGATGGCGAGCGGCGCGCCGAGACGGTCGCACCAGCGGTCCGCCACCCGCACCCGGCCGGCGTCCGGGGACACGATCGTCAGCTTGTCCTTGTCCACCTTCCTGCCCACGTAGTCCGCGAGCAGCGGAAGCGCGAACAGGTGGTCCACCGGACCGTCGAAGAAGCCCTGGATCTGGTCCGTGTGCAGGTCCACGGTCAGGATCCGGTCCGCACCCGCCGTCTTCATCAGGTCCGCGATCAGCCGCGCCGAGATCGGTTCGCGGCCCCGGTGCTTCTTGTCCTGCCGCGCGTAACCGTAGAACGGCACGATCACGGTGACGGACCGCGCCGACGCACGCTTCAGCGCGTCGATCATGATCAGCTGCTCCATGATCCACTGGTTGATCGGAGCCGTGTGGCTCTGGATCACGAAGCAGTCGGCACCGCGCGCCGACTCCTGGTAGCGCACGTAGATCTCGCCGTTCGCGAAGTCGAAGGCCTTCGTCGGGACGACCCCGACACCCAGCTGGTGGGCGACCTCCTCGGCAAGCTCGGGGTGGGCGCGGCCGGAGAAGAACATCATCTTCTTCTCGCCGGTCGTCTTGATCCCGGTCACAGCACTGTCTCCTCAGAGGTGTCTCAGCCGTACAGCTGGATCCTCCGCGCCCCGAGTGTCCGGCGCGGAAGGGCGAAACAGCTGGTTAGGTGCGGGTGTGCACTTATCACGGTACGACGTCTTCGGCGCACCTGTTTCCGGTCAGTCCTCGTTCGCGCCCCGCCGGGAAGCCGCATCGGCGGCCTTCGCCGCCGCGCTCCCCGGACGCTTCCGGGCCACCCAACCCTCGATATTCCGCTGCTGACCGCGGGCCACGGCCAGCGAACCGGGCGGCACGTCCTTCGTGATCACGGACCCGGCGGCGGTGTACGCACCGTCCCCGACCGTGACAGGCGCCACAAACATGTTGTCCGAACCCGTCTTGCAGTGCGACCCGACGGTGGTGTGGTGCTTGCTCTCACCGTCGTAGTTCACGAACACGCTCGCCGCGCCGATGTTCGAGTACTCGCCGATCGTCGCATCACCCACGTACGACAGGTGCGGAACCTTCGTCCCCTCCCCGATCGACGCGTTCTTCGTCTCCACGTACGTACCGATCTTGCCCTTCGCCCCCAGCCGGGTCCCCGGCCGCAGATAGGCATACGGTCCCACGCTCGCGTCCGCACCGATATGGGCGGAATCGGACACCGTGTTGCTCACCCGCGCCCCCGCGTCGACCCGGGTGTCCTTCAGCCGGGTGTTCGGACCGACCTCCGCACCCTGAGCCACATGCGTCGAACCCAGCAACTGCGTCCCCGGATGCACCACGGCGTCCTGCTCGAACGTCACCGTCACGTCCACCCACGTCGTCGCCGGATCCATGACCGTCACGCCGTCCAGCATCGCCCGCTCCAGCAGCCGGTCGTTCAGGATCCGCCGCGCCTGCGCCAGCTGCACCCGGTTGTTGATCCCGGCGATCTCCCGGTGGTCCACCGCGACCGACGCCCCCACCCGGTGACCCGCCTCCCGCAGGATCCCCAGCACGTCCGTCAGGTACTCCTCGCCCTGGCTGTTGTCCGTCCGCACCTTCCCCAGCGCGTCCGCCAGCAGCTGCCCGTCGAACGCGAACACCCCGGAGTTGATCTCCCGGATCGCCCGCTGCTCGTCCGAGGCGTCCTTGTGCTCCACGATCGCCGTCACGGCCCCCGAGGCCGCGTCCCGCACGATCCGGCCGTAACCGGTCGCGTCCGGCACCTGGGCCGTCAGCACGGTCACCGCGTTGCCGTCACCGTGGTGCGCCCCGGCGAGTTGCCGCAGCGTCTGGCCGGTCAGCAGCGGAGTGTCCCCGCACACCACGACCACGGTCCCCTCGACCGACCCGCCCAGTTCCTCCAGCGCCATCCGCACGGCGTGCCCGGTGCCGTTCTGCTGCTCCTGCACGGCCGTACGGACGCCGGCGTCGACCGCGCCGAGGTGCGCGGCGACCTGCTCCCGCGCGTGCCCGACGACGACGACCAGGTGCTCGGGGTCCAACTCGCGGGACGCGGCGAGCACATGACCCACCAGGGAACGGCCGCAGATGTCGTGCAGGACCTTCGGTGTGGCCGACTTCATACGGGTGCCCTCACCCGCTGCGAGAACGACGACGGCTGCCGGGCGAATGGCGCTCACGGGGTTGCCCTTCGGCTTTTTGGATGGTGGGGGTGACATCCGCAGGATACCGGGGCGTTTCTTGGGGGACATGGGAGCGGGCCCTGACGGTGCTGTCAGGGCCCGGACTCGGCATGGCTCCCCCGCCAGGACTCGAACCCGGACAGATGGCACCAAAAGCCACAGTGCTGCCAATTACACCACGGGGGAACAATATCGACTGAACCGGACATTTAGTCAGGTCGTCGAGTGGCGCCTCCTACTATGCCGTACCGGGCGCCTTCGATGCGACGGTACAAGTCGGCTCCGCCTCGTACCCCGTGGTGCCGCCGCCCGCTCCCGCGGTTCCCCGAAGTCCCGTACTCGCGGGGTGGATCTGACATACCGTCCGGGCGGAATGATTGGTGCATTTCGGTGCTGTTCGGTTACGGAGTGTGGCTGCGGGCGAGTAGACGAAACTCACCGGAAAAGCCCACCCCCGCGCCCGTAGGCTGGAGCCATGACCACGACGGGGGCAGACCACGCGACGGCCTCGAGAGGGCCGTGGTGGTGGGTGCGGTGGCGTAGCGCGGTGCTGGACGTGGGGCTCGCGCTGGTGTCGGCGCTGGAGTGCGCCGCGGAGGGGATCCCGTTCGCGCGGGACGCGGGGGTCCCGGTGTCGGTGGGGATCGTGTTCGGTCTGCTGACCGGTTCCGTGCTGGTGCTGCGCCGGAAGTGGCCGATCGCCGTGGTGCTGGTCGCGATCGCGATCACGCCGGCCCAGATGGGTTTCCTGATGGGCATCGTCGGCCTGTACACGCTGGCCGCGGCGGAGCTGCCGCGGCGGATCATCGTGGCGCTGGCGGGGATGACGTTCCTGGGGACGTTGATCGTGACGTTCGTGCGGGTGCGGCAGAGCATGGCGCGGGGGGATCTGACGCTGGGGGACTGGTTCGTTCCGTTCGCGTCGCTGGCGACCTCGCTGGGGCTGACGGCGCCTCCGGTGCTGCTCGGGTTGTACGTGGGGGCGCGGCGCCGGCTGATGGAGAGCCTGCGGGAGCGCGCCGACAGTCTGGAGCGGGAGCTCCAGCTGCTCGCGGAGCGGGCCGAGGAGCGCGCGGAGTGGGCGCGGGGTGAGGAGCGGACGCGGATCGCGCGGGAGATGCACGACGTGGTGGCGCACCGGGTGTCGTTGATGGTGGTGCACGCGGCGGCGTTGCAGGCGGTGGCGCGGAAGGATCCGGAGAAGGCGGTGAAGAACGCGGCGCTGGTGGGGGACATGGGGCGCCAGGCGTTGACGGAGCTGCGGGAGATGCTGGGGGTGCTGCGCTCGGGGGAGGCGGCGCAGCGGCGTTCGGCGGCGTCGGCCGCGGTCCCGGCTTCGGTGCCGCTGGCTGCCGTCGGTGTGGCGGCCGCGGCGGCGGCTTCGCGGGTGGCGGCCGAGGAGGAGGGGCCGTGGCTGTCGGAGCTGGAGGTGCTGGTGGGGCAGTCGGCGGCGGCGGGGATGGTGGTGGATCTGTCGATCGAGGGGGATGCGCGCTCGTACGCGGCGGTGATCGAGCAGACGGCGTTCCGGGTGGTGCAGGAGGCGCTGACGAACGCGCACAAGCACGCGGCGGGTGCGAAGACGCATGTGCGGCTGGCGCACCGGGTGGCGGAGATCGCGATGCAGGTGGAGAACGAGCCGCCGCCGGAGCCGGCGGCCGCGGCGGCCGCGGGGCTGCCGTCGGGTGGGAACGGTCTGGTGGGGATGCGTGAGCGGGTGCTGGGGCTGGGCGGGGTGTTCGTGTCGGGGCCGACGGACGCCGGGGGGTTCCGGGTGTCCGCGGTGATTCCGTCGGCCTGACCGCCGGAGGGCCCTAGGTCTGTGTGGTGAGGCGTTGGGGTTCGACGCCCGCGATCAGGGTGGTCAGTCCGTGGTCGATGTCGGGGCCGACGTACCAGTCGCCGGTGTGGTCGAGGGTGTAGACGCGGCCTTCGGCGTCGATGGCGAGGAGCGAGTGGGTGTCGGTCTCGGCGCCGAGGGGGCAGATCTCGGTGTCGAGGGCGCGGCCGAGGTCGCCGAGGGTGCGGGCGAGGTGGAGGCCGTGCAGGGGGTCGAGGTGCAGGGTGGCGGGGGCGATCTGGCGGCCGGTGCCGGTGGGGTTGATCCGCAGTCCGCCGAATTCGGCCCAGGCCTCCACGGCGGCGGGGAAGACGGCGTGCTTGTGCCCGGCGGGTGAGGCGTGGTCGCGCAGGGTGTCGGCCCATACCTCGGCCTGCTTTATGTCCCAGCGTCCGGGCTGCCAGCCGGCGGCGCGCAGGGCTGCGTCGACGGGCACGGAGAAGCGTGTGGAGGTGGTGCGGTCGGCGTGCATCTGCCCTTCGATCGTCCTGGTTGCTGTGCGGGTGCGGGTGCGGGTGTGTGGAGGCGGGGGTGTGTCAGTCGTCGGAGGTCGGGTCGACGACGCGGACGCCGAAGTGCGCGGTGAGGGCGGTGCAGGCCCGGCAGGGGGCGGCGAAGCTGCCGTGCAGCGGGTCGCCGTCCTCGCGTATGCGCCGGGCGGTGAGTTTGGCCTGCTTGAGGGATCTGCGGGCTTCGCCGTTGGTCATGGGCTTGCGGGCGGCGCGTTTGCTGCGGGCGCTGTCGGCGGTGCTGATGTGCCGGGAGATGAGGATGGCCTCGGCGCAGCGGCCGGTGAAGCGGTCGCGCTGTCCGCTGGGCAGGGTGTCGAGGAACTCCTGGACCAGCGGGTGCAACGGGGGCGGCTGGTCGCCGCGGGCGGCGGTGCCGGTGAGGGTGGCGCCGCGGACGGAGAGGGCGGCGGCGACGGTGGGCAGGATGCCGTCGCGGCGGTGCTGGAGGGTGGGGATGGGAGGTATTTCGTCGCTGCTCCAGCCGATGCGGGGGTCGCCGTTGGTGGCGCCGTGGTTGGCGCCGGACATGGCGGTGTGCGGTCCCGTCTGTGTGGTGTTCATGATCGTCTTCCCCTCCCGGGCATCCCCCCGAAAGTCACAGACTGCCAAATCCTGTGGCGGGTGCGGTAGCTGGGGCGGTGCGACACGCCCGGGCCCGGGCAGGCTGTCACGGCGGGGTGACGGCTGGTCACGGAACCGGAGGCCCGGTGACCGGGGTTCGTGTACCGCATAGGCTGTCGCCAACCGCGACGGGCGCGGTCGACGCGTCTGGTACGTGGGAGAGACAGCCGGATACGGGCCGTGGCGCGCCGCAGGGGTGTGATACCGGTCCGTACAGAGTGCCGCAGGGGGCAACCGTCATGACGACAGGTCGGCTCGGGCAGCAGGCCGCGCCGCCGAACGCGGCCTATGCCGGGCAGGTCGTGCATTTCCCGGATCCGGTTCGGGCGGCACGTCACCCGAGAGGGGTACGGATCGACGAGCGTGGCTACCCCGACTTCTCGCCCTACGCGCGCGCGGCGGCGGAGATCGCCGATCCGCCGGAGGGTTTCGGCGTCGACGAGTTGCGGCTGACGGACTTCGTGTCCGCGAACGCGGTGCTGGCGGCCTCGGGCCACGAGCTGTGGGACACGGTGCCGGCGGTGGCGACGCCGCACGGCTGGACGTGGCACCACGTGGCGGGGTCGCGGCGGCTGGAACTGGTCCCGGTCGAGGTGAAGGCGTTGCTGCGGCACCACGGTGGGGTGGCGACGGCGCGGGTGGACCACGACAAGCGGGGGACGCGGCCGTTGCAGGAGACGCGGCCGGCGCACTTCGGGCTGCCGAAGTCGGGTGTGGCGGTGTCGGAGTCGCAGGTGCAGGGGGTCGAGGAGGACCTCGGCTACCGGTTGCCGGGTGCGTACCGGTCGTTCCTGAAGGCGGCGGGCGGCTGCGCGCCGGTGGGGACGGCCCTGGACGCGGGTCTCGGACTGCTGGTGGACCAGCCGTTCTTCACGGTCCGCGACGAGGCGGCGGTGAACGACCTCGTGTACGTCAACAAGTGCCTGCGCGACCATCTCACCAAGGACTACCTGGGCGTCGGCTTCGTGCAGGGCGGTCTGCTGGCGGTGAAGGTCAAGGGCGACCGGCTGGGTTCGGTGTGGTTCTGCGCGTACGACGACGCGCGTGACGTGGATCCGGGGTGGCCGCCGGCGGAGCGGGTGGAGCGTCTGCTGCTGTCGTGCGGTGCGGACTTCGACGCGTTCCTGTCGCGGCTGGCGGGGTCCCCGCCGGAGTTGGAGACGGTGGCGAACCTGATGGTCGACGGTGGTTTCGCGCGTGCCGTGCCGGTGTCCTCGGCCGGCTCGGGGGAGTGAGGTCCGGCATGGTGACGTTCGCGCAGGCGCAGGAGCGCGCGGAAGAGTGGATCAACGGTGACGTCCCGGCGTACCAGCATCGTGAGGTGCGGGTGCGGGAGTTCGGTCTCGGGTTCGTGGTCTGGGGCGAGGACCGTGCGGAGGGTCCGCGGTCGGACGGGGGCGGGCAGCGGCTGGTGGTCGCCCGTGACAGCGGTGAGGCCACGCTGTGGCCCGCGCTGCCGGTGGGCGAGGTGATCCGCCGGTACGAGGAGGAGTACGGCCGTGAGGCGGAGATCGCCGACGCGGTGCCGGCGCCCGCGGCGCGGGTGGACCTGAACCAGACGTCGTTCCTGTTGAGTCCGCCGGAGTGGCTCCAGGAGGCGGCGGACAAGCTGGGTATTCCGGATCGGCGGCCGGGGGCTGACGGAGCGTCGGCGGGTGCGGGTGCGGGTGCGGGTGCGGGTGCGGGTGCGGGTGCGGGTGCGGGTCCGGTTCCTGGCTCCGGGTCAGTTCCCATCGGGCTCGCCGAGACGCAGGCGGGGGTGCCGGCGGCTTCCGGTCCGACTCCCTGGGCCGGTACCGACACCAACGCCGACGCCGGAGAGGACCGTTCCGTGCCGTTGCCCGCGACGGTGTTCGCACCGCCGCTGAGCGATGCCGACGACGGTGCGCTGGGAGAGGCCGAGACGGCCCTGATGGCGGGCGGCAGCCAACTGCCGCGCACCGCGGTGAACCCGGCGCTCGACGAGGCGGGTGCGCGGGGCGTCCCGGGTGCGCCGGGTGCCCCGGGTGCGCCGGGCGGTGTGCCGCAGGGCAGCACACCTCCGCCGCCCGAGCGGGATGCCCCGTCGTACGGCTACCCGCAGGGGCCGGCGGCTCCCGGGACGCCCCCGCCGGGTGCGCCGTCGGACCGGCAGGCGCCCGCCAGGCCGCCCGCGACGCCGCCCGCGTCCTCGTACGGTTACCCGCAGGCGCCGGCCGCTCCGGGGCAGCCGCTCGCGCCGAACGCCAGTGACATAGCGGATGCCGCGACGAGCCGGGCCGCGCCTCCTCCGCGCAGGGCGCGTGGCGGGGCCGGTGCGCCGCCTCCGCCGCCGGGCGTACCGGGAGCGCCGGGGGTCCAGCTCGGCAGCGGACCTCAGCAGCCCGCGGGGGGCTATGCGCCGACGCAGATGGTGTCGGCGGCGGGGCCCCAGGGTCCCGGGGGCCCGGGACAGACCCCGCCGGGCGCGCAGACCCCGCCGGGCGTCCCCAACCCGCCCGGTGTGCCGGGTACTCCGGCCGGCCCGCCGCCGGGTGACGTTCATCGTGCGGCGACGATGCTGGCCGACCCGAGCGGGACGGGCGAGGGCGCGCAGCAGCCTCCGGGCGCCCCTGGCGCCCCCTTCGCCCCCGGCGCGTCGCAGCCTCCGGGCGCTCCCGTCACGCCTCCCGCGCGGGGTTCTGCCGGTGGGGCGGGCGGCGCGGCGGTCCACCACGCCGAGACAGTGCTGGCCGCGCCTCCGGTGGGCGCTCCGCCGGCCCCTGGCAGGCCGCCGGGCGCTCCGCCGATGCCGCCGCCGATGCCGGCCGGCGCGATGCCACCGCCCGGCCAGCCCGTGCCGGGGCAGCCTGTACCGGGTCAGCCCGTGCCGGGTCAGCCCGTGCCGGGGCAGCAGCCGCCGGCGTACGGCTACCCGCAGCAGGGGCAGCCGACGGTCGGGCCGGGATACCAGGCGGTGCTGCGCTACCGGGCGCAGGACGGTTCGGAGCAGCAGCTGATCCGGCGGTCCGCGCCGGGCACGCCGCACCCGGAGTGGCAGATCTTCCACGAGCTGCGGGCCATGAACGTGCCGCCGGACCAGGTGCTGGAGCTGCACACGGAGCTGGAGCCGTGCGAGCTGCCGGGTGCGTACTGCGCGCGGATGATCCGGGAGCAGTGGCCGCAGGCGCGGCTGGCGAGCATCGCGCCGTACGGGACGGATCACGCGAGCCGGCAGCAGGGGATGCGGCAGTTGCTGGCGCATCAGGGCGAGTTGCACCAGGTGGCGGCGGGTCCCGCGCGGCCCGCGCCGGTGCGGGCGCCGTTGCCGCAGGTGCAGGCGGCGCCGCCGATCCCGCCGGAGGCGGTCGCGCAGGAGCTGGCGGCGGCGTTCGGTCCCGGCGTGTTCCGGTTCGAGCAGGCGGCGGTGTCGCGCCAGGGCGTGCCGCCGATCGTCGCGCACACGCTGGTGGCGGCGGGGCTGCCGCTGGACATGGGGCCGTTCTTCTGGGCGCAGGCGCAGCCGGGCCGGCCGGTGCCGACGCTGGCGGAGCTGGCGCAGGAGCGCGGGTTGCAGCCGGCGCCGGACGCGGCGTCGTACCTCGTGATGGGGACCGACTTCGGCAAGGCGGTCTGCGTGCAGTACGGCACCGCGAACATCGTGGCCGTGCCCGTGGAGGCGGGGCCGGGCGGGGCGTCGGTGCCGCCGCAGTTCGTGAACACGGGTCTGCCGGAGTTCGCCCGCTGCCTGGCGCTGCTGGGCCGGATGTGGCGGCTCAGGTTCGGCCTGAACCAGGAGCAGGCGGGCCGCTGGACCGTCGACTTCCAGGCCCAGCTGGCCTCCCTGGACCCGGCGGCGCTCGGCTCGCCGGAGAGCTGGTGGTCGGTGCTGCTGGAGCAGATGTGGGACGGCCTGCTGTAGCGCGCGGGCAGGACGGCCGCACGGGGGCCGGTCGGGCCGGGAGGCCGGGCCGGCCCCCACGTGCGCGTGCCCCGCTGTCCTACCGGGCGGGCATGATGGGCGGATGGACTTCGAGCCGTACCGGGGCGAGTTGGTCGCGTACTGCTATCGGATGCTGGGCTCGTTCCACGAGGCCGAGGACCTGGTGCAGGAGACCATGCTGCGGGCCTGGAAGGCGCGTGAGCGCTACGACCCCGCGCGGGCCTCGGTGCGGACCTGGCTGTACCGGATCGCGACGAACGTGTGCCTGACGGCGCTTCAGGGGCGCGGGCGGCGGCCGTTGCCGTCGGGGCTCGGGGCGCCCGGTACGGACCCGGAGGCGCCGCTCACACCGTCGTTCGACGTGCCGTGGCTGGAGCCCTTCCCGGACGCGCGTTTCGACGTGGAGGCGCGGGCGGATCTGCGGCTCGCGCTGGTGGCGGCGATGCAACTGCTGCCCGCTCGGCAGCGGGCGGTGCTGGTGCTGCGTGAGGTGCTGGAGTTCAGCGCCGCCGAGGTCGCCGACCAGCTGGAGACCTCGGTGCCGGCCGTGAACAGCGCGCTGCAGCGGGCGCGTGCCGGGCTCGTGGGGGCGGCCGATGCGGACGAGGTGAGCGAGCCCGACGATCCGGCGGTGCGGGCGGCGGTCCTGAGGTACCAGCGGGCGTTCGAGGCGGCCGACGTGCCGGCGCTGGTGCGGCTGCTCACCGACGACGCGGTGCTGGAAATGCCGCCGGTGCCGCTGTGGTACCGGGGCCGCGGCGACTACGGCCTGTTCATGGAGCGGGTGTTCCGGCTCCGTGGCACCGGCTGGCGGGTGCGCTCCCTCACCGCGGGCGGACAGCCCGCGCTCGCCGCGTACACCCCCGGGCCGGAGGGCGGGTACCGGCTGCACTCCGTGCAGGTCCTCACGGTCACCGGCGACGGCCTGATCGCGCGCAACGTGGTGTTCACCGACCCGCGCGTGCTGGCGGCGTGCGCGCCGGCGCAGCCCTCCGCCGCCGGCTGAGAGCCGTCGGAAGAAAGGTCCGACGCGGCGATGAGCCGGGCCGGTGCCGCCGGTATGTACCGGTGACCACCGAGCGAAGGGACAACCGTCATGAGCGTTGTCGTCATCGAGTTCACCACCCTGGACGGGATCGTGTCCGACCCCGACGGCTCCGGGGGCACGCCGTACGGCGGCTGGATCTTCCGGTTCGGCCGGGAGGAGATCGCCGGGGACAGGTTCGGTCTGGGCCGCGCCCTGGACGAGGGGGTCGTCCTGCTGGGGCGTGCCACCTGGCAGGCCTTCGCCCGTGTGTGGCCCGGCCGCGACGACCCCTTCTCCGCGCGCCTGAACGCCGCACCGAAGCTGGTCGCCTCCCGCACCCCGTCCGACGCACCCGACCTGTCCGCGTGGGCGAACTCCCGTCTCCTCGACGGGGATCTCCTGGACGCCGTCAGGACCGAGCGGCGGGACGTGATCGTCATGGGCAGCATCGGGGTCGTCCATGCCCTGGCGGAGGCGGACCTGGTCGACGAGTACCGGCTGCTGACCTTCCCCACCGTCCTCGGCACCGGCCGGCCGCTCTTCCCGGCCGGCGGCCCGGCCGCCGAACTGGAGTGCCGGTCCGTGGAACGCGGGGGCGCGACGGTGCTGACCCGCTACCGAAGGGCGCGCGGCTGAGTCTTCGCGCCCCCTGACGCGCCCCTCTCTCCCCGGTGGGGCGCGCGGTGTTTCCGGCGCGGCATGCGGAGTGTCGCGTTATGAACACTTACGTCCGATCCATCAAGATATCCGCGAAATCATCATTTCGTGCGGGTCCGGCGGAGAGGGGTTCCAGGTGAGCAGCGCATCGATGTCGCCGTACGAGTTCGTGACCGTCCGGGGGCGTGGCTACTGCCCCGACCAGGTAGAGGCGTTCATGGCGGAGCTCGGCGAGGACCGGGACGCGGCGTGGGAGCGTGCCGCGCGGCTCACCGTGCTCGCCAAGGAGATGGAGGCGGAGGCCGAGCAACTGCGGACCGCGGTCGAGGAGCTTCCGCCGCAGACGTACGAGGCGCTCGGGGACCGCGCGCACCGGATCTTCCGGCTCGTGCTGGAAGAGGCGAAGACCCTGCGCGAGGGCGCCCGGCGCGAGCTGACGGAGGGGGTCGTGGAGGCTGCGGCGCGCGCCGACGGCGAGTGCGACGCGGTGCGGGAGCGGGCCGACGCGCTCCGTGCCGACACCGAGGAGCGCGCCCGCCAGGTGCTGCTCGCCGCGAGCGCGGAGGCGGACGACATCCGCATCAGCGCCCGTCTGGAGGTCAAGGAGCAGCGGGGCGAGGCTCTTTCGGCGCTGCGTGAGGTACGGCAGCGCACCACCGGGATGCTCGCCGACCAGGCCAAGGAGCACGCCGAGCGCTGGGCCGAGGAGGAGCGCGAGGAGGCCGCGCGCGCCGCCGCGGTCGACGCCCACAACGCCGAACGCATCGCGCGCGCCGAGGCCGCCCTGGCGGAGGCGGAGCGGGCCCTGGAGGAGGCCGGGGAGTCGGCGCGCCGCTCCGAGGAGGAGGCACAGGCGCGGGCCGACGAGATCCTCGCGGACGCCAAGGTCCGCGAGGAGCACATCGCGCGGGAGACCGAGCGGGTGCTGCGTGAGCACGGCGAGACCTGGGACGACGTGCAGGCGCACATGGACCACATGCGGGACAGCCTCATGACCCTGACGGGGCGCGCGGCGGCGGAATAGCGCCCCCTGCCACGCCCCCCTGCCGCACCCCCCCCGCCGCACCCCCGGCCGTACGCCCGCGCCCTCAGTCGCCCCTGCGTACCGCCCCCGCCAGGATCCACCCCTCCACCGCCTCGTACTGCCGCCGCTGTTCCGCGGCCCTGCGCCGGCCGGAGGCCACCGTCCCCAGCCAGCCCAGGAAGAACCCGGCCGGGATGGAGACGAGGCCGGTGGTGGTGAAGGGGAACCAGTTGAAGTCGGCGTGCGGGAAGGCGGCGCCCGGCGAACCCGAGACCAGGTTGGTTCCGGGCATCAGGAGCAGCACGGTGAGGGTGCCGCCGAGCAGGGTGCACAGCAGGCCGGTGCGGGTGTAGCGGCGCCAGAAGAGGCCGTAGACCAGGGCGGGGGCGAGGGCGGAGGCGCCGATGCAGAAGGAGAGGGTGATCAGGGGCTGCAGGCTGTGGTGCTGGACCAGGGTCGCCAGCAGGATCGTGGGGACTCCTGTGGCGAGCGCGGAGACGCGGGCCAGGGTCATCTCGCGGCGGGCCGGCATCTCTCGGACGCGGGTCGCGAAGACGTCGTGGGCCAGGGAGTTGGCGCAGGCGAGGATCATGCCGGCGACGGAGGCGAGCAGGGTCAGGAAGATCGCCGTGGTGACCGTGGTGAAGAGCAGGGTCTCCGCCGCCGAGACGTCGGTGCCGAAGGCCGCGCGGGAGCCCAGCAGGTAGGCGGTGTTGCCCTGCGGGTCGCCGGCGGTGACGGCGGCGCGGCCGACCAGGGCGGTGGCGCCGAAGCCGACGACACTGACGACCAGCACGAACAGGGCCACGCAGGACACCGCCCAGGACATCGAGCGGCGGACCTGGCGGGCGCTGGAGGCGGTGTACATGCGCATGGTGATGTGCGGCAGGCAGGCGCCGCCGAGGACGACGGTGAGCTCCGAGCTGATCATGTCCAGACGGGGGGCGGGACCGCCGCTGAACTCGAGGCCGGAGCGCAGGTACGCGGTTCCGGAGCCGCTGCCCCGGGCGGCGGCGGCGAGCAGGGCGCCGGGGTCCCAGCCGAAGCGCTGCAGGACCAGCAGGGCGACCACGGTGCCGGAACCGAGCAGCATCACGATCTTCAGGATCTGGATGAGGGCGGTGCCCTTCATGCCGCCGATGGCCGCGTAGCTGATCATCAGGGCGCCGAGGCCGACGACACAGCCGGTCTGCACGGTCCCGTTGGAGAAGCCGAGGACGAAGGCCATCAGCTGTCCGGCGCCGGCCAGCTGGACCAGCATCAGCGGCAGCAGGGCGGCGACGGTCACCGCGCAGGCCGCGATCCGTACGCTGCGGCCGGGCATCCGGCGGGCCAGCGCGTCGCCCATGGTGAACCGGCCCGCGTTGCGCAGCGGTTCGGCCAGCAGGAACATCAGCAGCAGCAGTGACAGGGCCGTGCTGAGGGCGAGGACCACGCCGTCGTAGCCGCACAGGGCGATCACGCCGCCGGTGGCGAGGACGCCGGCCCCGGAGATGTAGTCGCCGGCGATCGCCAGGCCGTTGCGGAGCGGGGAGAGGGAGCCGTAGCCGGTGTAGAACTCGTCCAGGTCGTCGCGGTCCGGGCCGGTCATCACGCACAGCAGGAGGGTGAGCGTCGCGACGACGGTGAAGGCGACCAGCGACATGGACTGGGCGGAACCGCTGAAGCCGGTCACCGCACGGCCCCGCGCCTGGCGTCCAGTTCGGCGGTGCGGCGGATGCGGTCGGCGAGCGGGTCGACGTGGCGGCGCGCGGAGTGCTCGTAGCGGGCGATCGCCAGCCAGGTGACGGGAAGCTGGAGCAGGGCGAGGAACAGGCCCGTGGGTACGCCGTCGGCGACCGTGCTCGTCATCAGGCCCGGGGCGAACGCCGACAGCACCAGGAACACGGTGAAGTAGCCGAGCGCGGTGAGCGTCGCGGCGCGCCGTCGGAGGCGGTAGGCGCCGCGCAGCACCCGCAGGTCGCTGTAGTGGCCGACCGGCTCCCGGCGCGGCATGTGGCGCGGTCTCGGCGGCTCGGGCGGCAGCGGCCGCCAGGGGTAGGTGAGGTGCGACGGCTCGCGCGGGGTGGGACCCGAAGGGCCGGAAGGGGCGGCTGGGTCGGGTGGGTCGGCTGGGTCGGAAAGGTCGTGGGTCATCCCGGTGCTCCTTGCGTGGCTCGGGTCCGTGGCGGCGGACCGCAGGGAGAGGAGGGAGCGGGGGACGCACGTTACTCGCAGGTATCCGGGGCGTGCGGGTATTTTCTGCAACTGCCCCGCCGGTACGCGCTTACTGCACTCGAACGTGTCTGACCTCGGGTGTTACCCGCGTTAACTCCGGGACGGGAGTCATTCCTTGAGGACCGGGAAGCGTCGCGGTGCCACCGACAGGAGCACCACGAACGCCAGTGCGGCCGCGCATGCCGCCCCGAAGTACACGGCGTGGACCGCGTCCGCGACGGCGTGCCGGGTGGCCTCGGGGACCGTGCCGTCGTCCAGCGCGCGCGTGACGGAGTCGAGATCGCCCGCGCCGCCCAGCCGGGTCGCCAGCACCCCGTTGGCGACCGCGCCGAACACCGACGCCCCGATCGTCTGACCGGTCTGCCGGCAGAACAGCACCGACGCGGTGGTGGTGCCCCGCTCCGCCCAGCCCACCGTCGACTGCACGCCCACCAGCAGCGGCAGCTGGAACAGGCCCAGCGCGGCGCCGAGCAGGAGCATGAGCAGCGTCGGCTGCCAGGCCGACCCCGGATAGGGCAGGAACGGGAACGCGAACAGGATCAGCGCGGCCGCGCCGATGCCGAGCAGCGCGGTGTCGCGGAAGCCGATCCGCCGGTACACGTGCTGGCTGAGGGCCGCGGAGACCGGCCAGCTCAGCGTCCACACCGACAGCACGAACCCGGCGGCCACCGGCGCGAGGCCCAGCACCGACTGCGCGTACGTCGGCAGGAACACCGTCGGCGCCACCATCAGCAGGCCCAGCGCGCCGAGCGCGAGGTTGACGGCCGCGATCGTGCGGCGCCGCCACACCCACCCCGGGATGATCGGCTCGGACGCCCGGCGCTCGGTCCACACCACGAACCCCACCAGCGCGAGCCCGGTGGCGAACAGCGCGCACGACGGCGCGGACCACCACGCCCACGCCACCCCGCCCTGCACGAGCGCCGTCAGCAGCACGCCACCGCACGCGAAGACCGCCAGCGCACCCGCCCAGTCCACCCGCG
Organism: Streptomyces sp. NPDC086777; assembly: GCF_040702065.1. NCBI lineage: Bacteria > Bacillati > Actinomycetota > Actinomycetes > Kitasatosporales > Streptomycetaceae > Streptomyces > Streptomyces sp. NPDC086777. Next base: position 267,976 of record NZ_JBFBJI010000009.1, read on the forward strand.
GGGGCGTGCGCGGCGCGCGCTTCGGCTCGTGGAGGTGCCGCACTATCAGCCAGAGCGCCGCCGCGCCGATCGGCAGGTTGACGAGGAAGATCCACCGCCAGTCCGCGTACGCGGCCAGCACCCCGCCGAGTCCCGGCCCGGCCACCGCGGACACCGCCCACACCGTGGACAGCTTCGACTGGATCTTCGGGCGGTCCTTGAGCGGGTAGAGGTCGGCGGCGAGGGTCTGCACGGTGCCCTGCAGCGCCCCGCCGCCCAGGCCCTGCACGATCCGGAACGCGATCAGCGCGGCCATGTTCCACGCGGCCGCGCACAGCAGCGATCCCAGCAGGAACAGCACGGCGCCCGCGACCAGCACCGGCTTGCGGCCGAAGGTGTCGGAGAGCTTCCCGTACACCGGCAGCGTCACGGTGACGGCCAGCAGGTAGCCGGAGAAGAGCCAGGAGAAGACCGAGAAGCCGCCGAGGTCGCCGACGATCTGGGGTACGGCGGTGGAGACGACGGTGGAGTCGAGCGCCGCCAGCGCCATGGCGAGCATCAGGGCGGCCACCACGGCCCCCCGCCGGTCCGTCCCGGCCCCGCGTGCCGCCGCGGGTATCGCGGGTTCCGTGTTCTCGCTCTTCTCCTTCTTCTTCTCCGTCTCCGCGTTCTCCCGCTCCACGCCGGATCCCCTCCCCGTGCCACCGTCATGTATCTATGTCGCGCACAACAGCTTCCCACCCGTCCACGTGCGGCGGGAGTCCGCGTCCACCTGGTGAGAGGGCGCGGCCGCTTGACCCTCACGCGGCGGGAGGGTGGACGCTGCCTGGGGCGGTGGGTGGAGGCCGACCCCGAGACGGGCTCCACCCGGCGGTGGACGTCCCCTAGGGGGTTCTCCGTACTACGGCTCGGGGAGGGTTCGTACCGCCGGAGGAGGAGACGGCACCCGGTCCGTCCTTAACCTGGCTTTACACCGCCGGGGGGCGGTTGACCGAACCGGCGGGGGTGGGGTTTTCCCCCGGGCAAGACGGGGCTCCGCACCAGCGCGGAGCAGCCCCGCCGGCCGCCAGACTCGTCGTCGTACCGACCACCGCACAGCAACGCGCAGCACAGGGCTGTTCGTTCGCTGACCGACTTAGGAGACATACCGTGACATCGGCTGTGACCATTCCCAGGCACGGGGGTACTGGAGGGCGTACGGCCGTTGCCGCGCGGGCGCGGCAGGTCGTCAAGGCGTACGGAGCCGGGGAGACCCGCGTCGTCGCCCTGGACCACGTCGACGTGGACATCATGCGCGGGCAGTTCACCGCGATCATGGGCCCCTCGGGGTCCGGGAAGTCCACCCTGATGCACTGCCTCGCCGGGCTCGACACCGTGACGAGCGGTCAGATCTACCTGGACGAGACCGAGATCACCGGCCTGAAGGACAAGAAGCTCACACAGCTGCGCCGCGACCGGATCGGCTTCATCTTCCAGGCGTTCAACCTGCTGCCGACGCTGAACGCGTTGGAGAACATCACGCTGCCCATGGACATCGCCGGGCGCAGGCCCGACAAGGAGTGGCTGCGGCGCGTGGTCGACACCGTGGGGCTCGCGGACCGGCTCAAGCACCGCCCCACCCAGCTCTCGGGCGGCCAGCAGCAGCGCGTGGCCGTGGCGCGCGCCCTCGCCGCCCGCCCGGAGATCATCTTCGGCGACGAGCCGACCGGAAACCTGGACTCCCGGGCGGGCGCGGAGGTCCTCGGCTTCCTGCGCAGCTCCGTCGACGACCTGGGCCAGACGATCGTGATGGTCACGCACGACCCGGTCGCCGCCTCCTACGCGGACCGCGTGCTCTACCTCGCCGACGGCCGGATCGTCGACGAGATGTTCAAGCCGACCGCGGAGACCGTCCTGGACCGCATGAAGGACTTCGACGCGCGGGGGCGTACGTCATGACCGTCCTGAAGACCTCGATGCGCAACTTCTTCGCGCACAAGGGGCGCATGGCCCTCTCCGCGGTCGCCGTCCTGCTGTCGGTGGCGTTCGTGTGCGGCACGCTGGTGTTCACCGACACCATGAACACGACCTTCGACAAGCTGTTCGCGGCCACCTCGTCCGACGTGACGGTCAGCGCCAAGGGTGCCTCCGACACCGGTGAGACCACCTCCGACAACGGCAGGCCGCCGGTCATGCCGGCCGCGGTGGTCGGCAAGGTCCGCGCCGCGACCGGCGTCAAGGCGGCGGAGGGCACGGTCTTCTCGACCTCCGTGACCGTCGTGGACGCCGAGAAGGACAGCCTGTCCCCGTCCAGCGGCGCGCCGACCATCGTCGGCAGCTGGAACTCCAACGACGCCCGCACCATGAAGATCACCTCCGGTGCGGCGCCGCGGAACTCCGGCCAGGTCATGGTGGACGCCGACACCGCCGACAAGCACCACCTGAAGCTGGGCGACGAGATCGGCGTGATCAACGCGGTCGGCACGCACACCGCGAAGATCTCCGGCATCGCCGACTTCACCGTCACCAACCCCGGTGCCGCGATCTTCTACCTGGACACGAGGACCGCCCAGCAGACGCTCGTCGGGCGGACCGGCGTCTTCACGAACATCAACGTGACGGCCGCGCCGGGCGTGACGGACGCGCAGCTGAAGAAGAACGTCGTCGGCGAACTCGGCACCGCCTACAAGGTGCAGACCGCCAAGGAGACCGCCGACGCCAACCAGAAGGACGTCGAGAGCTTCCTGGACGTCATGAAGTACGCGATGCTCGGCTTCGCCGGGATCGCCTTCCTGGTCGGCATCTTCCTGATCATCAACACCTTCTCGATGCTGGTCGCCCAGCGCACCCGCGAGATCGGCCTGATGCGGGCCATCGGCGCCGGCCGCCGCCAGGTCAACGGGTCCGTGCTCGTCGAGGCCCTGCTGCTCGGTGTGGTCGGCTCGGTCCTGGGCGTCGGCGCGGGCGTCGGCATCGCGGTCGGCCTGATGAAGCTCATGGGCTCCATGGGCATGCACCTGTCGACCAGCGACCTGACGGTCGCCTGGACGACCCCGGTGCTCGGCCTGGTCCTCGGCGTCGTCGTCACCGTCCTCGCCGCCTACCTGCCCGCGCGCCGCGCCGGCAAGGTCTCCCCGATGGCCGCGCTGCGCGACGCGGGTGCCCCCGCCGACGCCAGGGCGGGCCGCATACGCGCCCTGATCGGCCTCGTGCTGACCGGCGCGGGCGGCTACGGCCTCTACCTGGCCTCCGCCGCCGACAAGGCCAAGGAGGGCTCGGCCTGGCTCGGCCTCGGCATCGTCCTCTCCCTCCTCGGGTTCGTCGTCATCGGCCCGCTGCTCGCCGGCGGCGTCGTCCGGGTCCTCGGCGCCGTCCTGCTGCGGATGTTCGGCCCCGTCGGCCGCATGGCCGAGCGCAACGCGCTGCGCAACCCGCGCCGCACCGGCGCCACCGGTGCCGCCCTGATGATCGGACTGGCGCTGGTCGCCTGCCTCTCGGTGGTCGGCTCCTCCATGGTCGCCTCCGCCTCCGACCAGCTCGACAAGACCGTCGGCACGGACTTCATCATCCAGTCCGACAGCGGCCAGCGGATCACCCCGCAGGCGGTCAAGGCCGTCAAGGACGTCCCCGGACTCGCCCGCGTCACCGAGTACCGCACCACCACCGCCGACTACACCACGCCCGACGGCAAGACCCTCAAGGACACCGACATCACGGCGGCCGACCCCACCTACGCGACCGACCTGCGCACCAAGACCGTCGCCGGCGACCTCAAGGACGCCTACCTGCCCGACTCGATGTCCGTGTACGACAAGTTCGCCACGGCCCACCACATCCACCTCGGCTCGAAGATCACCGTCGGGTTCAAGGACGGCCGCACCGCCCACCTCACGGTCCGGGCCATCACCAGCAGCGACGGCCTCATCGACGCCGGCTCCAAGTACACGAACATCGCCACGCTCGCCAAGTACGTGCCGGCCGCCAAGATGCCCCTCGACGACCTGGTCTTCGCCACCGCCAGGGACGGGCAGCAGGCCGCCGCGTACAAGTCGCTCAAGTCCGCGCTGCACGACTACCCGCAGTACACCGTGCGCGACCAGACCGACTACAAGAAGGCGCTCAAGGACCAGATCGGCCAGCTGCTGAACCTGATCTACGGCCTGCTCGCCCTCGCGATCATCGTCGCGGTCCTCGGCGTCGTGAACACCCTGGCCCTCTCGGTGGTCGAGCGGACGAGGGAGATCGGCCTGATGCGGGCCATCGGCCTCTCCCGCCGCCAGCTGCGCCGCATGATCCGCATGGAGTCCGTGGTGATCGCCCTCTTCGGTGCCCTGCTCGGCCTCGGTCTGGGCATGGGCTGGGGCGCCACCGCCCAGAAGCTGCTCGCCCTGCAGGGCCTGAAGGTCCTGGAGATCCCCTGGCCGACGATCATCGGGGTCTTCGTCGGCTCGGCCTTCGTGGGCCTGTTCGCCGCCCTGATCCCGGCGTTCCGCGCGGGCCGCATGAACGTCCTGAACGCGATCGCGACCGACTGACCGCGACCGCCCGAGAGACCACCGCACACGGGGGTTGCGGGGGAACACCCGGCGCCGGGGAGTCCTGACGACTCCCCGGCGCCGGGCGCCGCCGTCCCCTGCGAGCCCGGCGCCCCGGCCCCCCGGCCGCTGCCGTCCCCTGCGAGCCCGGCTCCCCGCGACCGCCGGATTCCGGCGCCTCGGCCGCCCAACTCCGGCCCCCCTCGGCCGCCGGAGTCCGGCTCCCCGCGGTCGCTGGAGTCTGGCGCCTCGGCCGCCCGAGCCCCGCCCCCTCGGCCGCCCGAGTCCGGCTCCCCGCGGTCGCTGGAGTCCGGCGCCTCGGCCGCCTGAGTCCGGCTCCCCGCGGCCGCCCGAGCCCCGCCCCCTCGGCCGCCTGAGTCCGGCTCCCCGCGGTCGCTGGAGTCCCCGCTGGTGACGAGCTGGGTGTACAGGCCGGCGGCGTCCGCGGCGCCGACCAGCTCGGGCAGATCGCGCCTGAGCAGCGGCTCG